>JAATGW010000766.1 GCA_015654495.1 Chitinophagales bacterium | reverse complement strand
CAATATTGGTGCTGGTAAAACGACTTTGGCCCATCTGTTGTCGAGACATTTTAATGCGAGACTGATCCTGGAAGAGTTTGCAGACAATCCGTTTCTGCCTAAATTCTATGAAAATCCTTCGCAGTATGCATTTCCACTGGAACTTTTTTTCATGGCCGAGAGATACAAGCAGCAAAAAGATCTCCTGCAACAGAAAGACTTGTTTCAGCAATTGACTATCTCAGATTATTTATTTACGAAATGCCTTTTGTTCGCCAAATTAAATCTCCCTGAAGATGAGTTAAGGCTATATTAGCGCTTGTTTGAGATAATCTATCAGCAGCTGATTCAACCTGATTTACTGATATACCTGCATGCACCGGTGAGCAAACTGAAAGAAAATATCAGGAAACGGAACCGGTCATACGAAAAAAATATCCAGGACGATTATCTTTTCAATATACAGCAGACCTATACCCATTATATCAAGCAGCATAATATCACCACATTAATCGTTGATGCCGAACATGCCGATTTTTTAGGAAATGAAGCTCACCTGAAAACAGTGATTGAAGCATTGAACATGCCCTATTCCGGCGGACAACATTATCTGGCACTTCCATGAGTAGGTCCAAAAACTGATTTCCGTTAACAGCTTTGCGGTGTTAAGGGCGTCGCGGGGAAAATGATACCGACTATTCAGTTAGACCCCGGAACAGCTCCGGGACTGCTTTTCAGCAATATATCCGCAAAAAAGCGGTAACCCAGGCCTTAATAGAACGCCGTTGTACCAGTGGTTCTGAAGATCATACCGACTAACCATTTAGGCCTCATAACCGTGCTGCGGGAGGTTTCCATGCAACTGCGCAATATTGACTTTGCTCAAAATCAGGCTTTATTCAGATAGATTATTTACGGACCCTGTCTTTCTTCGAAACGGGTTTCCTTATATTTTAAAACATAAAACTGAATTTCATGCCGAAATGCACACCGGCAACCCTTTCGGGGTCTAAATGATTAGTCGGTTCAGGGAGTCATCCCCTGCTTCCTCTTCCCATTCCTGACTTTCGGTCAGGATTAAAATCATCCTGCATTTTTAAATAACGCTAAAACTCAGCCCGTTTAGGAGAAGATTTATAGACTTTGCCTCAAAGTGCAGATCATCAGCGGCTACGGGGCCTAACTGGTTATTCAGGTTGATTTGAAAACAATCAGGTCATCAATATCCTGGCCGGTGGTCCATTACTCTTGCGGACAACAGCAGCACCATTTTTTATCTCCATTTCCTATTGTACTCATTTCCCAAAAATGGAGGGAGGTCTAAATGGTTAGTCGGTATTTAAATCAACAAGATCAACTCTTCCAACTGGATTCAACATTATACGCGGCAATGGTGTCTGAATGAGTAGTCTGCCGGAACTCCAAATACCGTCATCATTCACTGCATTTCAGATGCCTAATATTCCAGCTTCCTTAATCCCGGTGCCTTGAACCAGGTGGTCACGGCCACTGTAATAGTCATTATTCCACCAAATACAACTCCCGGCACTACACCTAAAAGCTTTGCCGCAGTACCACTTTCAAAAGCACCTAATTCATTTGAGGACATGATAAACATACTGTTCAAAGAAGCTACACGCCCCCTCATATCATCGGGTGTTTTAAGCTGGAGTATGGTTGACCGCACAATGACGCTGAATCCATCAAGTACACCCGAAAAAAACAGCGCCACCAGCGATAATAAAAAATACCTGGATAGTCCGAAGAGTATGATACAAAAACCAAAAGCAAAAACACAAAACAACATATTACGGCCCTGGTTTTTTTTCATGGGTCTGAATGTCATCCATAACAAAATAAACACTCCGCCGAGTGCAGGGGCGGAACGCAACATCCCCAGACCTTGTGGACCAGTCTTCAGAATTACATCAGCAAAATAAGGAAGTAACGCTGTGGCACCACCGAAAAACACTGCGAACAGATCCAGGCTCATCGCTCCAAGTACTTCTTTTGAATGCCATACAAACCGGAACCCTTTCTTTATACTTTCAAGCATCGGTTCTTTTTCTCCAACCGATACCACGGGCTTTGGTTTTATAAGCCAGGCTCCGGTAAGTGAAATCGAAATAAAAAACAACATCAGGAAAAAAGTATTCGTTATCCCTGCTGTTCCATACATAATTCCGGCAAGTGCCGGACCTGATACTGCCGCCACCTGCCAGGTTCCGCTATGCCAGGTTATGGCATTGCCAAGATTTTCGCGTGGTACTAGATGGCTTACCAAAGCAAAGGATGTGGGACCAGCAAAAACCCGCACAATGCCTGTACAAAAAACAATTACATAAATGATTAAGAGTATGGCGGATTTCTGAAAAAACTGATGCGCAAATCCGCTGGTGATTACTGTTAAAAGCAAAGTAAGAATCGCATTTCCGCCGATACTCAGCAACAACATTTTTCTTTTGTCGTTCCTGTCAATAATATATCCTGAAAAAAATGCAGTTACAAATGCAGGAACAAATTCCACAAGTCCAATCAATCCGATGCTGAATGGATCTTTAGTGAGGTCATACACCGTCCAGCTGACCAGTGTCGCCTGCATGTTCAGTACAAAAATGAAAAAGAAGCGCGAAAAAATATAGTTTCTGAATTCTGCAAATTTCAGAGAGTCGAATGCGGTATGCTTTGCAAAAGAAGATTTGAACATATTTTACGCGTGCAAATATCCTGCATTGCCTGCAATTGATTTTTTTTAATTCTTTATTTTGTTGATATACGCAATCACGGTTTCCAGATTTGAAATCCAGTGATGCCGGATCTCCCTTTCTGCTCACGACAAACTCCGAATCAAATTGCTTTCCCGCATTTATAGCATGCTGTGTCATCTTATCTGCTGCCCGCTGCCTGCTGCCTTCTTATTACTTTCCACTAAATACTATTTCACTAAATTTGCAGCACATGGAATCACTGCGTGAACAGATATTAATACTGATCAGCACGCCACTTTACCTGATTATTATCGGACTGGAAATTCTTTTGAGTCATTACAGGCCTAAAAAGCTTTATAGCTTTAAGGATACATTCACCAATGTATTCCTGATGCTGATGAATAGTCTCCTTGACCTCGTGTTACGTGGATTTTACCTTGGTGTACTTGCTTATTGCTGGCAACATCGCCTGATTCAAATCGAACATGCACTGGTATACTGGGTAATCCTGGTTTTTGCGGAAGATTTTCTCTACTACTGGCTTCACCGTTTTGACCATGAAATACGTTTGTTCTGGGCTGTTCATGTTACACATCACTCTTCTGATCATCTGAATTTTACCGTCGGCTTCAGGTCATCCGTTTTTCAGCCAATGTATCGTTTTCTCTATTTTATTCCATTAGCTTTCGCAGGATTTCAGCCGCTCGATATTATTTTCGTTTATTCTGCAACCCAGATCTGGGGGATTTTCGTTCATACTGAATTGATCAACAAGATGGGATTTCTGGAACACATCCTTGTAACACCTTCACATCACCGAGTACATCATGCTTCAAATACGCTCTACCTGGACAGGAATATGGGCATGTTCCTGATTATCTGGGACAAGATTTTCGGCACTTTTCAGGCGGAGCTTCCAAAAGAACAATACCAGCCGCTCAAATACGGCCTCACCAAACCACTCGAAAAAGCGAATCCCGGAAAAGTCATTTTTCATGAATGGCAGGACATTGCAAAAGATCTCCGGAGAAAGGATATTGGCTTCAGAGAAAAAATGGGATACCTGTTCGGACCTCCGGGATGGAGTCATGACGGATCAAGACAAACAAGCGATGAGATGAGAGAAACTGAAGCCGGGAAATCTGTGGAAAAACGGGAAGAACTTGAACCGTATACGGCCCGTATCAGATCAAAAAATTAACCAACCTCGCTAAAAACAGCTCCGGGGTTTATTTACTTCTTTACCGAATTCTCAACCAGGTGTTCAAGTACATAATATACGATCGGGCAGAAAGTAGAATTCTTCAGTGTCAGTTTTTGACGTTTAACGATCACATCCTCATCAGTGTAAGGGAATCTACGGCAGTCTGAAGGCCGGTCTTCGTAAATAGAACAATAATTGTCTGCTCCGAGAAAGGGACAGGGTTTTGATTTTACTACATAGTCACCATCCTGATCGAGGTTCAGATAAGTATCGATAAACACGCTTTCCTTCATTTTTAACAGCCTGCTGATCCGCTTGATATCCGGAGTTTTAAACCTCGGAGAATAATTTTTACAGCAGTTAGCGCAAGCCAGGCAATCAATCTTTTCCATCGCTTCCTCATGAAGATCAGGCAGTTGCTTTAGGATTTCGTTTTTATCAGTTCGACTCAGCAAACGCTCGTATAATTTCTGGCGTTAGGCTGATTTTTTTTGCCAGTTGCTTAGAATCTGGTCGGCCATATTGCAATTTACTCAGAATGAACGCTATTTTATTATTGATTTTTCATGCTAATGGCAATGATTTTAGCCGCTGTTTAAATATCATTTTTTTGCGTCCAGCGTTTTACCTTTGCACTCGCTGTAAATCCGGCAGCGTCAATCCTGAACATCACTACCATAAATCTGAATATGAATCTTTTTGATCAGCAAAAAAACGAATTCAAGCAACGGCATATCGGACCCTCTGGAACAGAAACTCTACAGATGTTGCGTTCGATGGGTGAAAGCAGTCTGCAGTCCCTGGTTGACAAAACAGTACCTCCTGCAATCCGCATGGAGAATGACCTGCAAATACCTCCTCCAATGAGTGAAGCAGAATACCTGCAGCACATTAAGGAGATCAGCCTTGAAAATAAAGTCTTCCGCAACTATATCGGGCAGGGATATTATGATACCCATACTCCTGCTGTTATTCAACGCAATCTTTTTGAGAATCCGGGCTGGTATACCCAATACACACCTTACCAGGCGGAAATCGCGCAGGGACGACTTGAAAGTCTGCTCAATTTCCAAACCATGGTGAGTGATCTCACCGGCCTCCCCTTGGCTAATGCGTCTTTGCTTGATGAAGGCACCGCTGCTGCAGAAGCCATGACGATGTTTTTTAATATACTCAACAAACATGACCATATCGAAAGACACCGGTTTTTTGTTGACGAAAATGTTTTTCCCCAGACTATCGATGTGCTTATCACAAGAGCAGTTCCCGTAGGTATTGAAATTGTTGTTGGCAATTATTATAATGCGACAATCGACAGCACTTATTTTGGTGCAATTGTTCAGTATCCGAATGATAAAGGATCGATAATTGATTATCGAGAATTTATTAACCGCATTCACAATGCCGGAGCATATGTTGTAATGGCTACTGATCTGCTGGCGCTTACCCTCCTCACTCCTCCCGGCGAATTAGGTGCCGATGTGGCCTGTGGAAACTCTCAGAGATTTGGGGTTCCGCTTGGTTTTGGTGGTCCGCATGCTGCATTTTTTGCCGCAAAAGATGATTTTAAAAGAAGCATTCCCGGGAGAATTATTGGTGTTAGTATCGATGCCCAGGGCAAACGTGCACTGCGCATGGCTTTACAAACCCGCGAACAACATATAAAAAGAGAAAAAGCTACTTCCAATATTTGTACAGCACAGGCGCTGCTCGCAAATATGGCCGCAATGTATGCTGTTTATCATGGCCCTGACGGATTGAAAAGTATTGCAAAAAGGGTTGCGCTTCTCACACAAACTCTGGCTGAATCATTAGAAGATCAGGGTCTGAGCCTGGTATCACAACAGTTTTTTGATACGATCACTGTTAACACAAGCCAGACTGATTCCATCAGAAAAAAATCTGCCGAACTGCAGCTAAACCTGCGCTATCCTTCTCCGGGAGAAATCAGTATATCACTTGATGAAACAACAACAACGTCAGATATTTTCGATCTCATACGTTGTTTTGATAATAGCCATGAACCTGTGAGTTTTTCAATTGAAGAAGAAAATACACTCGAACATATCCCGGGCTCATTAACGCGTACATCATCTTTTCTCACTCACCCGGTATTCAATACCTGGCATAGCGAAAGCAAAATGATGCGTTATATGAAATCCCTGGAGAACAAAGATCTTTCGTTGAACACATCAATGATTTCACTCGGCAGCTGCACAATGAAATTAAATGCAGCCGCTGAAATGATTCCGTTGAGCTGGGCACACTGGAGCAAAATGCATCCCTTCGCCCCTGCCGACCAAACAAAAGGCTACAGGCAAATAGTAAATGAGCTTTCGGCATACCTGTGCAGGATTACTGCATTTGATGCCTGCAGCCTTCAACCTAATAGCGGCGCACAGGGTGAATATGCTGGTTTATTAGCCATACGTGCTTATCATGAATCAAGAGGTGATCATCACAGAAATGTTATGCTGATTCCTATTTCCGCTCATGGAACCAACCCCGCTTCAGCTGTTATGGCAGGGATGAAGGTGGTTGTTGTAAAAGCGCTCGAGAATGGTTATATCGATGTGGATGACCTAATAGCAAAAGCACAGCTGCATAAAGAAGAATTGTCCGGTATCATGATCACCTATCCGAGTACCTATGGTGTTTACGAGGAAACCGTGAAGGAAATAACCCGCATCATCCATGAAAATGGTGGCCAGGTTTATATGGATGGCGCAAACATGAATGCGCAGGTTGGTCTTACGGCGCCGGGTTTGATCGGGGCTGATGTTTGTCACCTCAATCTGCATAAAACTTTTGCGATTCCGCACGGTGGCGGTGGACCAGGCATGGGCCCTATCTGCGTGAAATCTCATCTTGCTCCATTCCTGCCAGGACATGTAGAACAAAAAACCAATCATATTTTGAATGGCACCAAACAAACTGCTGTAAGCGCAGCTGAATACGGAAGTGCCAGTATCCTGCTGATCAGTTATGGATATATCAGAATGCTTGGATACGATGGAGTAAAAATGGCAACTGAATATGCGATCCTGAATGCCAACTACATGCGTGCAAGGCTACAGAAAGACTATGATATTCTTTATCTGGGAACGCATGGCACATGTGCTCATGAATTCATTGTAGATCTCAGGCCATTTAAGAAATCCGCCGAAGTAGAAGCTGAGGATATTGCAAAAAGATTGATGGATTACGGCTTTCATGCACCAACAATGAGTTTCCCTGTTCCCGGAACGATAATGATTGAACCAACCGAAAGTGAAGATAAAGCCGAGCTCGATCGTTTTTGCGATGCTTTATTAAGCATTCGCGAGGAAATAAGAGATATTGAAGAAGGGCGGGCTGACCGGAAAAATAATGTGCTGAAAAATGCACCACATACCCAGGAAACAATCATTTCAGATCAGTGGAATAAACCTTATGGCCGCGAAGCCGCAGCCTATCCGCTGGATTATGTGCGTTCGAATAAGTTCTGGCCTTCGGTATCAAGAGTAAACAATACTTATGGCGATCGCAACCTGATCTGTACCTGCGAACCTGTGAGCAGTTATATGGAAGCGGAAGCTTAAATTTTTACGTTGAACGCTGCTCGTTGAACGTTAAACGTAAAAGATTGACTAATAAAAAAAGCTCCGGAAAACGGAGCTTTTTTTATTAGTTGCTGAATTAATTATTATTTGATTGCTCAGCAAGACGTGTAAACTCTGCGCCGTTAAAAATCCGGGCCAGGTTGTTGTCCTTTGTCTTCTCCCACTGTTTGATATTTGATTCACTTACAACACGCCAGAAATTTTTTGACTTCAGGTCATTATAGTCATTGGTATGAATAAAAATTCCGCTGAGCGAATTCCTGGTTTTAAAGCTGATTTTTACTGCGTGTTTGTCAAGATGTTTAGGCTCCAGGAATTTCTCAATCTGTTCACTTGTCATAACGTTAAATTTGAATAAAGATAGGGTTTTTCGGCCGTTTCAGGGGCATTTTGAATATATTCAATATTTACTACATATCTAAATCAATGACAGGCAAAGAATTTTTACTTTACGGCGCATATGGATACACCGGAAAATTGATTGCAAAACGCGCAGCTGCGTATGGTCTATCTCCGGTACTCGCCGGCAGAAATCCGGAGAAATTAAAGCTCATTGCAGCAGAGACTGGTTTCAGGTATAAAAGTTTCGACCTTGAAAATTCTGCCGAACTAGAATCAGCACTGGAAGAAACACCAATGGTTTTACATGCAGCCGGACCTTTTAAGGACACTGCCGGCCAGATGGTCAATGCCTGTTTAAAAACCGGGCGGCATTATATCGATATCAATGGGGATATTTCCTATTTCCAGCTGATACAGCAATTTGATGAAGAGGCGCGGAAACGAAATATTATGCTCATGCCGGGAGCAGGATTCGATGTGGTTCCCACCGATTGTATTTCACTTTTATTAAAAAACCACTTGCCTGATGCGGGATACCTGAAAATTGCATTTGCAAATACGGGCAGCAGGTTATCACATGGAACCGCAATGACGATGGCAGGAAAACTGGGAGAATCAGCATCTAAACGGGTTAACGGAAAAATTGTGGAATCAGAGATGGGCGAAAATCATTTCATCGTGAATTTTGGAAAAAAGGAATTCATTGTAATGAACATTTCATGGGGTGATGTTTTCACTGCGTGGCATACTACCGGAATTCCGGATATCGAAACTTTTACTGCCGTTCCTGAAAGAATGATCCGGATGCTGAGGTTTCAATCCTTATTCAATTGGCTTTTGCGCACTGAAATGATCAGAAATTTATTTCGCGGCAGAATTAAACGTGCAGGTGAAGGTCCGGATGAAACAATGCTTGCCAGTGGCCGGAGCATGGTATGGGCCGAAGCCGGAAACAGGTCAGGGAAAAAAATTCAGGCAACACTTGAAGGGCCGGAATCCTATTTACTCACAGCACATTCATCGTTAATCATAACAAAAAAAATACTCGAAGGAAATTTCAAACCGGGTTACCAGACTCCCGCCGGATGTTATGGTGAGAACCTCGTAAAAGAAATTCCTGATGTTGAGATAAGTAAAATCAACCCCATATAAAATAAATCTGTTCATTTTATAATCAACGAGCCATGGATCAGCAAATCATCAATCTGTACGACGAGTATACACACAAACCGTTGAGCAGAGAAGAATTTTTGGGACGTCTTTCGAAAATAACGGGAAGCATGACGGCAGCGCTCGCTCTATTGCCCATGATTGAAGTCAACCAGGCGTATGCTGCAGTTACTTCATCGCAGGAACTTTTTACTGAATACATCAGTTATCCCGGGGTTCCAGCTGAAATGAGAGCTTATGTTGCAAGGCCGAAAGCAGAAAAGAAATATCCTGCTGTTGTTGTGATTCATGAGAACCGCGGACTGAATGCACATATTGAAGATGTTGCCAGGCGCGCAGCCAATGCAGGTTATCTTGCGATCGCTCCTAATGCACTCGCTCCTATCGGCGGAACACCCGCAAATGAAGATGAGGCACTCACAAAATTTACAGAGCTCAAAGCAGAAAATAATCTGCTGAATTTTATAAACGTATTCAGTTATCTTAAAACCAGGAAAGATTGTAACCAGCAATTTGGATGCATTGGTTTTTGCTGGGGCGGCGCAATGGCGAATAGTCTTGCAGTAAATGTTCCTGAATTAAAAGCAGCCGTTTCATTTTATGGTCGTCAGCCTGAAGCAGCCGACGTTCCAAAAATCAGGGCCGCATTGCAATTGCACTATGGAGCACTGGACGAAAGGGTGAATGCGGGAATCGCTGCCTTTGAAACTGCATTAAAAGCTGCTGGCAAGACCTATGAATTATATATCTACGAAGGCGCTCAACATGCATTTCATAATGATACTGCGCCGTCGAGGTATAATGAAGCTGCTGCAAAACTGGCATGGAAAAGGAGTTTGGATTTTTTTGGGAAATACCTCAAAGGTTAAACGTTAAACGTTTAATGTTCAACGTTAGCCTCCGAGGGGGCAAATCTTTTTAAATATATTGACAACCGATTTGAAAAGAGCAAGAGAAAGAGAAAGAGGAACAGAGACAGAAATGGTTGTCAGGTTATCAGGTTATATGTTATAAGTTTTAAATTTCAGGTACTACCACAAAAAAAGAAAGCTTCACCGGAAAAAAGAGAAACAGCTACAGAGATAGACAAGAACGCTAATGCATTAAATCTCCAGGCGCCGGCTCTTACTTTTGCCTCTTGCCTTTTGCCTGTTTTGACTCCCAACTCCAGACTCCAGACTCGAATTGCCTGTCCCTCTTAAAAACTCGCCTTCATATTCTTAATAAGCTGCTCACCATTCCATGTTCCCGGAACAATGATACGGCGTATGGTATGCAGCGGCTGTTGCTCATCTCGTGCAATAGCAAGCTGAAATGCTGCGATCATTCCTCTTTCCTTAAGTGGTTCGATAACTTCAGGTTTCCATAACCCAAATGGATAGGCGAAATACTGAATTGGCTTTCCTGTAATTTCTTCCAGTTGTTTTGAAGGCTTTTCAATTTGTGTTACCCAGTCAGCTGCTTCAAATTTCTTTACATTTTTATGATCCCAGGTATGGGATCCAATAGTATGTCCTGCATCAGACAATGATTTGATCTGTTCTTTGGTCATGTAGATCGAACGACCCATGGAAACAGTCATTATAAAAAACACGCCTTTAAAACCATATTTATTAAGTTCAGGCAAACCGTTGGTAACCTGGTCGGCATCGCCATCATCAAAACTGAGCATCACTGCTTTTTCCGGAACCGGTAAGCCTGTCGCGAGATAAGCATATAACTCATCAGGCAGAATAGCGGTATATCCGCTGTCGGCAAGCGCCTTCATCTGGGCTTTAAACTGCGCAACGGGCACAATATAAGGCCGGGCAGTTTTGCTGTCAGTCTCTTTCCAGTCGCGTATCTGGTGATAACAAAGAACAGGAACCTGTTTTCTTTCCAGAATTGTTTTCGCATCTGCAACTTTTAAGCTGGCTGGCAAAGGAATTGATGCTTTAACAACGGAGGTGGTATCAGCAGCAGGTACAACAGGTGAACTTTCGTTGTTGATATTGGCTCGTGTGCGGATACATCCGGAAAAGCCAATAGCCGTTAGGGTGAGTACACAAATAACGGAAGCGAAACGGTTAAATGCTTTGCATTGATTCATAGTGATTTGGATTGCCAGAAAAGGACCGGCCCTTTCTGAAACTATCTGCTATAACGAATGAAATTGGCGCGATATTACTGCAATTTCCAATTGTGGAAAGAAAACTTTTAAAACCAGCCCCGGGAAAATTCTATCTTTAATATATCCACTCCGCCCCCACCCGCCCTTTGACGAATGCGACTTTATTTCTTCACTTTAAAATGCATTCACATGAAAAAGATTGCTTGTCAGCTCATGTTTGTTTCTTTTATTATTTCCTGTAATACCGAAACGGCGGTTAAGGAAAAGAAAACGGAAACACCTGCTGTAGGTACAGCTTACGCAGCCATTCTGGATTCTTCCCGCACTTCTGTTCTTGAAAAAGCCATCGCAGATTTCGCCAGCGGGAATGTGAGCGGCTTTGCCAGCTTTATGGACGATAATGTAAAGTTTTTTTATCCTGCACCCGGAGACAGCCTGGTCGGCAGAAATGCTGTAAACACTTACTATTCAAGTCGCTGGAAACTGATCGATTCAATAAAACTGATCAACCCCACCTATTTGCCCGTGCAGCTGAACCGCAGCAGTTCCGTTCCGCCGGGTGAATGGCTGATGGCCTGGTTTGGATATCAGATTCATTATAAAAGCGGTAATTCAATATATCTGCCAATACACACAGTGGCGCATGTAAACAGCGGCGGCAAAGCCGATATGTTTGCCATGTATTATGATATGCAGAAAGTAATGATGGCCCAGCGCAAATAACCTGCAACAGTTTTGACATTCAGCAGCGGGCATGTAATTTTGCAGGTTTGTCCCGATGCTGAAAGATTACTACAAAATACTTGGAGTGGAGCCCAATGCAGGACCGGCGGAAATCAAAAAATCCTTCCGCCAGCTGGCAATGCTATACCATCCTGATAAGCATGAAGAAGACGAACCTTCGATGGCGAAGTTTATGGAGATTCATGAGGCATACGATACGCTTACCGATCCTGACAAAAAAGAAATCTATCTGCAGCAACGCTGGTACGAGCAAAGTATGGGCCGCCAACTGGGCGGATCAATGCCTTTAACAACTGCGGAAATTCTCCAGGAAGCTGTAAGGCTGAACCGGTATGCTTCAACCCTTGATCCATTCCGAATGGATGCTGATGGTCTGGTTGAATACCAGCTGAAATTATTTTCAGGTGAGAACATAAAGCTTCTTTTGAAAGAGAATTCCACCACCGTACGTGAAGAAATAATCAGACTTTCATTGGATACCGGCAAACATTACCAGCTTTCACAGGCCGCAAAACTCGCCCCGTTCCTTCAGCAATTGGCAGATGAAAATTCAAAATCCTACCAGTCAATAGAAAATTTTATTTCGGTCAGGTCGCAACAGGAATTCTGGCAGAAATGGCGGATCCCTTTGTTCATATTAATTACAGCAGTTATTTGTTATCTTATTTTCAGAACAGGGAGATGAGGTAAGTGCTGGGTTTTACGTTCTACGTTCTACGTTTTACGTTCTACGTGCTTCATCCAGGTTAAATCGTTTTAAGGGTTATCAGGTTGGTAGGTTATTCGGTTGTTAAGTTATATGTTCTAAGTTTTAGTTCTACGTTTTAAGTTCTACGTGCAACTTTCAAGTTAGATCGTTTTAAGGTTATCAGGTTGTTAGGTTATATGTATTAAGTTATATGTATTAAGTTGTATGTTTTAAGTTGTAAGAATTGAAATTTCTCTGAAACTATGAACTATGAACTATGAACTCTGAACTCTGAACCGGCTATTTTCCCCCGGCTTCTGACTTAAGGCTTGCGGCCTATAGCTTAAGTCCCGGGTCTCCCGACTCCAGACTCCCGACTGCTTATTAGATTGCCTTACATTTGCGCCATGCACTATGTTTCTGTGGAAGGTCTTGGTAAGTCATTTGGCATTAAACCCCTGTTCAGTAATATTTCATTTAATATAGAAGAAGGCGATAAGATTGCCCTGGTAGCCCGTAATGGTTACGGCAAATCAACCCTTATGAAGATCCTTGCCGGGAAAGAGCATGCCGACAGCGGCAAAGTATGGATCAGCAAGGAAGTCGATATTGCCTTTTTTGAACAGGATCCCGTTTTCGATGAAAAGGGAACCATACTTGATAATATATTCTTTCATGATCATCCGGTCATCAATGCTATCCGTAACTACGAACTGGTGATGGAAAAAGGAATTGATGATGAGATCGGAGCCGCCATCACCGCAATGGATGAGCTCAATGCCTGGGACTTTGAATCGAAAGTGCATCAGATACTTGGAAAGCTGCAGATCACTAACCTGGATCAGAAAGTCGGCCATCTCAGCGGCGGACAGAGAAAGAGGGTAGCTCTTGCCCGCACCCTTATCGACATCGGTTTTGAACACAAACATGTGCTGCTGATCATGGACGAACCTACCAATCACCTCGATGTGGAAATGGTGGAATGGCTGGAAAATTATCTCAATAAACAAAACCTCACTTTATTTCTCGTTACACACGACCGCTATTTTCTGGACAATGTTTGTGAAGAAATCTGGGAGCTTGAAAACAACCAGCTTTATGTACATCATGGAGATTATGAAAATTTCCTGGAGAAAAAAGCAGCCCGTTTAGAATCGGATTCTGCCAGTATAGATAAAGCCCGCAATACCTATAGAAAAGAACTGGAGTGGATGCGGAAACAGCCACGCGCGCGAACAACCAAATCCAAAAGCCGGCAGGACAATTTTTACCAGGTAGAAGCGAAGGCAAAACAGAAAACCGATGATCAGCAACTGGAATTACAGGTTAAGATGACGAGGATGGGCGGCAAAGTGGTGGAGATGAAAAAAGTGTATAAGAAATTCGGAGACAAAATAATTCTTCATGGCTTCGACTACACATTTAAAAAAGGGGAACGTGTAGGCGTAATAGGAAAGAATGGCGCAGGTAAATCAACTTTTATCAATCTTATCCAGGCAATTGACGAACCCGATAGCGGAAAGATCAATATTGGAGATACAGTAGTGTTCGGCAATTTTTCCCAGGCAGGCCTGGTGGTTAAAGAAGACATGCGTGTGATAGAACACGTGAAAAATATCGCTGAACATTTTCCGCTGGCAAAGGGAGGATCGCTCAGTGCGGCACAGTTTCTTGAACTGTTTCTGTTTTCTCCCGAACAACAGTATACCTATATTAGTAAACTTAGTGGTGGCGAAAAAAAACGCCTTCATTTATTGTCGATACTTTTCCGCAACCCCAATTTTTTAATTCTTGATGAACCTACAAATGATCTTGATTTACCTACATTAACAGTACTCGAAAACTTTCTTGCCGACTTCCCTGGCTCTGTATTGATCGTAAGCCATGATCGCTATTTCATGGACCGGCTGGTGGATCACCTTTTTGTTTTTGAAGGTGATGGAGTGATAACCGATTTCCCGGGAAACTATGGAGTATACAGGCTGTCCCTGGATCAGAAAAAATCAAAACCTGTTCCTGAAATACCAAAAGAAACTCCTCAACCAAAAAAAACCGAACCAACCCCGGCGGTCAAACGAAAAATGTCGTTCAAGGAAAAACTGGAATTGGAAAATATAGAGAAGGAACTAAAAAAAATGCAGGCAGAAAAACTTCAGCTGACCGAGAAAATGAATACCGGCATCACGGACTATAATGAACTCACAAAGATCTCCACAAGGATCACAGAACTTTCAGATCGGATCGACAACCATGAACTTCGCTGGCTTGAGCTGAGTGAGCTGGTTGAGAAGTAGTTCAACGTTTAACGTTGAACGTTCAACATCCCGTCAAAATCTGATTCCACTAGCCATCATCGTTGCCAGCAACGGCACAATGGCAAGAATAATCAGCTGCAGAGCCACAAGCTTTCTGATGCGCGGAGCTAAGGCTATCTGGTCTTCACCATTTCCTTTGGATTGCTTTATGAAATAGATTGTAGGAATAATTGAAATCAGTCCCACAATTATTACCAACCCGACTTTAAGATGCAAAACCGGATTTCTGTAATATTCCGCTCCCTTTCCAACACCAAACCAGAGGGTTAATCCGGCACCTACTGCAACTATGGCTGCCAGTCCGTATATAGAATCTACTCTTGCGATTCGCTTTATCTGGTTTCGGAGCAAAACAGGTTGAAGAATCGCTAATTCTGCCGTTAAACATGCAATCATTGTGATTACAGATACCAGGTGCAGGTATTTAAAAACGATATAGGCATTCATAAAACTGAAATTGAGAATGAAGGTACTCCCCTATCTGAATCTTCTTATGTTACGGATTCTAATGTACTGGCTAGTCTGATGAAAATGCTGTAGAATAACGGACCTGAATTTCATTCTTAACGACTATTTTCCTTAATCATCGAAATAAAATTCTGCCGGTAAACACGGCCGACCGGAATTTCAAAGCCGCCGATTTGCACATATTCATTTCTTGCAAGATCCAGGCGATCTTTGGCCACAATAAAAGACTTGTGAATGCGCATAAAATATAACTCAGGTAATTTTTCCTCCATATATCCCAGCCGGTCGTAAGCCACATACATTTTCTGATCTGTATACACTTTGATATAATCTTTAAACCCTTCAATAAACAGTATATCTTTTAAGTAAATACGGATCTGGTCTTTCCCGACTTTGATAAAAACATATGCATTTTCCAAAGTGGGTCTCTTTTCATCTGAGGAAGATGTCGAACCAAGATAGGAATGAAATTTTGAAATCGATCTTAGAAACCGCTCCTGTGAAACAGGTTTCAGAAGGTAATCTATTGCATCGAGTTCAAAAGCATCCAGCGCATACTCACGATAAGCCGTAGTTAAAATTACCTTAGGTGCATTCTTAAGCGAACGCAGCAGCTCCAGACCTGTCATACGCGGCATCTGAATATCAAGAAACATCAGATCGACAACATTGGATTGCAGAAAAGAAAATGCCTGGAACGCATTGCTAAAACAACCTGCAATATCAAATTCAGGAATATCCTCGAGATACATCCGAAGCAAATCACGGGCAGGTGCCTCATCTTCCACTATGATCGATCTGAATTTCAATGTTTTTTTATTTTCAGTACAACCATAAATGCATTATTCTCATTCAGTACTCTTAATTCATGCTGATCTGGATATATTAACTCCAGCCGCTTTTTTACATTCTTCAAACCAAGTCCACCATTCTGTCCTTCTTTCGCAGGCAAAATTTCATAGCTGTTTTCTATTTTAACCGTTAGCTCATGTTCACGATTGCTAACTTCCATCCGAACCCAGCTATTGCCCTCCATCGAATCCACTCCATGTTTGAAACTGTTTTCAATCAAAGGTAATAAAAGCAATGGCGGCAATTGAATACCCTCGGTTGAACCGTAAACACTGGCAGAGAAATCAACTTTATTTCCATAACGCAATTCCTGTAAACCAACATAGTCCCTGATATAGGCAAGCTCCGACTCGAGACTAACAAAATCCTGTTGTGTGTTGTACAGATTGTATTCCAGAAAACGGGCGAGATGTAGAAGGTATCCTGCGGTCTCCGGATTTTTTTTTACCGTGACCGCATATATATTATTCAGCGTATTAAATATAAAATGCGGTTGCACCTGGGATTTCAGAAGTTCAAGCTCAGCATGTGTTTTCTGTTGCTTTAATTCCTGAACCACCTTTTGTTGTTCATACCAGTTTCGCAGTAGATAAAAAGTCGCATACAGAAAGACGAATAAATAAAGATTGACCAGTTCAATGAGGATCTTCAACGGAAAAAAAAAGGGCTGATTTAAAGACTCCGGATGATAATAGGGATAAGTATAATAGTAGTTAAAGCCACGCCTGAATAAAACAACTGCCACCGCTACTATAACCTGACTTATCCAGAACAGTTTCTTATTTGTAAAATAGAATTTCCTCACCAGCACATGTACGCTTAACCAGGCGGCAATCATTGCTGTCGGTATCACCATACAGGCATGAATAAAATGTTGCAGGTATTCATCGTCCCATGCACTATTGCTGAGCCATTCATACAAAAAATACGAAAGCCAGAAAACGAGATTGAATAATATATTTCTTTTCCTGTTAGACAATTGAAAAATTATTGGCCGCAATTTCCATAAAACTTACCAGCTTTTAACAAAGCCATTCCATCAAAATCACTGTTTCCCGGATCTATTAGACCAACAGCATTTTATACCCACGATCAACATTAATGGCCCGCTAAAGCCGATGATCTAAAAGCCCTGTTGTTAGCCTAAAAGCCTGTTACAACGCAGATTTCCTGATATAGGTTTATGAAACCGGTCCAAAACCGCAGTTCACACTTCCAAATTTTCATTAACCAAACCGAAGGCTATGCAGAAAAATCTGATCATTATTTTAATGCTGGTTTGCAGTTTTTTTTTCGGGATAAAAACAACAAATGCACAAGCTGAAATTCAGGCATTTGGTTCTGCTTATCCCGAACAATTAAAGCAATATGCAGCAGATTGTCTTTTATTACTTGGGATCGATCGACGGATCCGGATCTGCATCTATATTTCAGATCAGCTGCCATCGCCATTCGAAGGGCGAACCATAAAGCACAATCCGGATACAACAGGAAGCGATCAATTTTCAGTTTATGTACTGGCAGGATTAAAAGCAGATCAGCAATTGCTGGTACTTGCACATGAGCTTATACATATACAGCAGTATGCAAGCAGGAAGCTGGATATCCGTGGGACTGATGTTTTCTGGCATGGTAAAAAATTCTATCTGGATCCCGATAGGTTGACTACAACACCATGGGAAAATGAAGCTTATGCTGATGATGACCGGCTTGCAAAACAATTTCTCAAAATCAGAAAGCAAACACAAAAATCGATTACTGAATTAGCAGCCGCCAATAGAAGACCAGATACGCGAAGCAGATAGAAAAAGAAAGAGAAAGAGGTACGAGAAAGAGGAAGAAACAGAAACTGTAACAGAAAGGGTTGTCAGGTTATTAAGTTGTAAGTTTT
>JAATGW010000628.1 GCA_015654495.1 Chitinophagales bacterium | reverse complement strand
TTTACAGAAAAAAATCCGTTACTGGTAACCGTTACCGAAGAATCTGTGCTGCCGGTATTCCATACATAGGAAGCTGTGGCACCGCCATTTATTTTTAGTATCACCGTATCGCCACTGCACACACTGGTATCGGGATTATTTCCAAAAGACCCTCTTATTTCAGGTTCCCAGTGAACATATAAAGAGTCTGACATGATACAAACCGAATCATTTTGCAAATGGAATTTATACCAGCCTTCACCATATTTTGTTTCGCTTACGGTGAGTTGCGGTTTGTTTTCGGGGATGGGTATATTATTTCTGTACCACTGATAATTTGAACCACTATAACAGTTGCCGGAGGTTATGCGCAAGGTGATGGAATCTCCCGAACAATACCTGCCGCCGGCGGTTCCGATATTGGGTTTGAGCGCAGATGCCTGGAAAAATTTCAGGTCATCGATAAAATAATAATCAATAAACTCGTTCGCACCGCGAGGTGTATCCGGTCCATCACTGTTCTCGCAGGCAGGCCCGATGGCAATGGATTGAATTTCTGCGGGTGCAACAAAATCAATAATGCCTCTTTGCCAGGTGCCCGGATCACCGCTGATCACAACAGAGCCGAGTTCTATCCACTCAGGGAAGTGTAGCGGTAAACAGCCAAGAAGTCCAGGGCTTTCGGGCTTACGGAAAGGTATTTTAGTACTGTCTTTTAAACCAAAAAGCGTGAACTTCACCGGTGCGCCTGAAATTTCAAAACCTTTATTTCCAATAGTATCACGCATGCCAAAGCCAAGCGCAAAATCCAGCCGGTAAAGACTGTCTCTTTTAAGCACCCTAAAAAGATTAGTACTGATATTATTTTTCCCTGTAAGTCTTTCTTCAATGGGGGAACCTGTTATGGATCTATGGCTTGTTAAACCTATAACCCCTCTGCCTGATGGAATAGGTAAGGGTACCAGTGGGTGATAAAGACCATAAGGATTTGAGGGATCTATGGAATGATAGAAATTATTGCAGACCCCAAAATAATCTACATGATCATAGTTACTTATTGGCAAACGCCAAAAAGGGATAGCCAGGCTCATTTCAATAGATACTGTACTGCTACCATCCGATCCCAACTTGTCTTCACAGGAAGTCAGAATTTGTTCTAAGGAAGGATTGCGTATATGGTCGGTAGGATAAAAGGGAAATTTATTACAATCAGGTGTTTGTGATTGTGCCGGACTTATGAATAATGTGCCGCACAAAAAAAATAAGGTCCTGAACTTCATGACTGTTTTGCTGCTGCTTGTTTAGCGGGAGCAATAAACAGGCAGGCGGTACAAATCACCATTAGTCGTTTTCTCATAAGTTAACCTGGTTTGTCGTGCCCCGGGTTATATAAGATAAGAAGAAAACAGCTAAACCCCGGAGGTGTTTTTGCCAGGGTTGGCATTCACCGGATCAATGTCACCGTACCCTTGTTGGCATGTGACACACCGGATCCATCAATGTACTGCAACATCCATATCCACATCCCTGTGCCCTGGTGCTTATTTTTAACGGTTCCATCCCAGCCTTTTGCAGGATCATTGCTGAAAAAAATTCTTTGCCCGAACCTGTCATAAACCGAGAGGCTGAATGATTTAAGACGTCCTGTTGCACTCGCACGGAAAACATCGTTGAGTCCGTCGCCATTGGGAGTAAATGCCGTAGGAACAAATACCAGTGGCGGGCAATCTTTGAATATTATTTCCTTACTCGTGTATATTGAATTGCATGCATTGGATGCTTTTACAGAAAAAAATCCGTTACTGGTAACCGTTACCGATGAATCTGTGCTGCCGGTATTCCATAAATAGGAGGCAGTAGCACCGCCATTTATTTTTAGTATGACTGTATCGCCACTGCACACACTGGTATCCGGATTATTTCCAAATGAACCTTCTATTTCGGGTTCCCAGTGAACAAATAAAGAATCAGACATGATACAAACAGAATCATTTTGCAAACGGAATTTATACCATCCTTCACCATATTTTGTTTCGCTTACAGTCAGTTGCGGATTGGTTTCGGGGATGGGTATATTATTTCTGTACCACTGGAAATTTGAACCACTATAAAAGTTGCCGGAGGTTATGCGCAAGGTGATGGAATCTCCCGAACAATACCTGCCGCCGGCGGTTCCGATATTTGGTTTGAGCGTAGATGCCTGGAAAAATTTCAGATCGTCTATAAAATAATAATCCATTGATTCTCCTGGCAAACGTGGAGTATAAGGTATATCAATGTTATCGCAGGCAGGCCCGATGGCAATGGATTGAATTTCTGCGGGTGCAACAAAATCTATTATACCTCTTTGCCAGGTGCCGGGATCACCACTGATCACAACAGAACCGAGTTCTACCCAAGCGGGGAAGTGTAGTGGTAAACATCCAAGAATGCCGGGAATAGAGGGTTTCCGGAAAGGAATTTTAGTACTGTCTTTTAAACCAAAAAGGGTAAACCTGACCGGAGAACCTGAAATATAAAATGCTTTGCCAAGTGTATCCCGCTTACCAAAGCCGAGCGCAAAATCCAGCCGGTAAAGACTGTCTCTTTTGAGTACCCTAAAAAGATTGGTACTGATATAATCTTTTATTGTCAAAGAATCTTCCCGGTGTGTACCAGTTTTAGACCTCATGCAAAGTAAACCAATCACTCCTCTGCCATCGGGAATGGGTCGAGGTACAATAGGTAGATGTGGAGGCTCATAAGCTGGATCAATGACATGATAAAAATTATTACATACGCCAAAATAACCCACACTTTCATAATTACTTACAGGCATTTGCCAGAAAGGGATAACCTTACTCATTTCAATGAATCTAATGCTATCCGATCCCAGATGGTCTTCACAGGAAGTCACTATTTGCTCCAAAGAAGGATTGCGTATATGGTTGGCAGGATAAAATGGGAATTTATTACAATCAGGTGTTTGTGATTGTGCCGGATTAAAAAAAAATATAAAAAATATAAAAAATAAGATATTATATCTCATGAAAACAATTCTTACCAACCTAAATTAAGATAAGGACTCAACATGGTGTGAAAGATGTTGAGTCCGTATCATTTTTTCACTAATAATCGAAGACAATTGAATCGTCATTTTCAATAAAAAGCTCTACTGATGTACCGTTAATGGTCAGAAAAAGATTTGTAATCTCAATGGTTGATCCATTCCCGTTAAGAGTCGTGCCTGTTCCATTAATAACTGTTAAAGTCAATAAAGTAGCCGGAATCGTGATGTCATAAGCATTAATAACGCCAAACGTCTGGGTTGATAAGTTAAAATCAAGAGTTACATTATAAGTGCGGCCGTTATCACCCGCCACGCCATTTCTATGGAATGTATGATGTATTAAATTGGAAGGTTGGGAAATTTCCGCAATCTTCTTATTTGCAATAGTCTGTTTGGCTGGAGTGGCGGCAATAAACAGACAGGCGGTACATAGTACCATTAGGTGTTTTTTCAAAAATTAAATTGTTTTATGGTGATTGAGTTTTAAAAGCTAACAAAAAATAATTGAACTACAAAAATTATATTAACTGCCTGTCACAATTTGATTGATCTGATTTTGCATCATCAATCGGAGGAAACTTATTCCGATGCCTGAATACAAAGTAGTATTTTACGATCGTTCAATTCAGACATGCTTTCTTATCACAATAGAATTTATTCAGTTCATCCAAGGCATGTCTAATAGCTCTATTTGCAACGAAAAGCTGGCCCTGTACAAATACGCATGCTATTTTTCTCCGATTGAATTTCGTTTGCCCGTTGCAGCAATTTGATAATGATCAGTTCAACTTTAAATCCCAGACTTTAGATGGTTAGGTGCCACGTTCTACGTTTAACGTTAGACTGTCTAAAAACCTTAAATTTTTTAAACAGCAGGTTGAGAAATAAAGTGAAAGTCTTTGTCGGACTCTAAGCGTTTTCAACTTTGCATTTTTTGCGTTAAAAATGAACTTTCCACTGACATACACCTTGCCGTCCTGGCTGAGCTCATAATTTAACCGCAAATTTCGCAAGCAAACAGCCGCGCAAATTTCGCAAAAACTTTTTAAAATCAGAAAGAATGCATTTTTTCATTCTCTTTAGCGCGATTTGCGTGCTGTTCAATTTGCGCAGTTTGCGGTAAAAATCAGGTAAACTAAATTAAGCGATGGCAACATTTTACAGCAGTTTTTACCACAAGTCGTAAAAGCATAGTCGTAGTTTTTAGACAGTCTGACGTTTAACGTTCAACGTTAAACTATCACTATGCCATTCCTTACAGAAAACAACACAAGACCTACGCGCGTTGAAACAGCCAATTTCTCAAAAAGTGCATCCCTGTAGCCATCGATCGTGCGTGGCGAGAGGTACATTTTTTCTGCAATTTCCTTATAGGTAAGTTCTGAACAGGCGAGTTTAAGAAATTGTATTTCGCGGTCATTCAGGTCAACCAGGTGTTTCACTTCACTTTCCTCATCATCCAGTTTATTAATGGAATGGATCAGTTTGCTTGACACAAGTTCTGAATTGTAGTAACCTTTCTGCAGGATCGAATCCAGCGCGCGTTTCAGCTCTTTTGGCTCGCTGTCTTTCAGAATATAGCCACGTGCGCCTGCCTTGAACATGCGGATGATGGAAGTTTCATTATCGTACATGGATAATGCGAGAACCTTTACCAATGGATAGGATTGTTTTAGCCAATGCGCTGTAGCATAACCATCCATTTCCGGCATATTGATATCAAGCATCACAAGATCGGGAACCCGGCTGCTCTTTATTTTTTCCATGAAATCTTTTCCGTTATCTGCTTCAAAAACCACGGAGTAATCTTCATAACTATTGATAAGTCCGGCAAGTCCGTTCCTCAGCAGGATATGATCATCAACCAGCGCTACTGTGATTTTTTCATTTGCTTTCATTACTGATGGCAGTTTCTTTGGGTAAACAAATGTCAATTCTTGTTCCATAACCTATGGTTCTTTTTATTTGAAATGTTCCGCCAATCATCGTTGCACGGTTTTGCATATTGCGCAGGCCCGGACCTGATCCGTTTTCGTTTTCTGTTAGCCTTTCGTATTCAAATCCCCGGCCATCATCGCTGATCACTAACTCCAGAGATTCATTTGTATAACTGGCTTTGATTTCGATAATACCGGCTCTGGCATTGTTGATAATATTATTAAGTGTTTCCTGAACGATCCGGAATAGAATGAGTTCTTTCTGTTTGTTGAACTTGTATGGCTTTCCTGAAATTTCCAGACTTGCTTTAAATGAACCTGATTTTTTTATCATTTCAAGTTCATATTCTATTGAACTCATCAAACCCATTTGCCCGATAAAGTCGGTAGTCAGTGTATGGCTCAGGTCGCGCAGATCCACAATGGCTTTGCTTACCAGTTCTTTTGAGGCGGCAATCTTTTGCTCCTGTTGTTTTTCGTTCCGGGAATCGATAGTAAACAAATTGAGTTTGGCAAGGCTCAATACCTGTCCGATATTGTCATGAATTTCCTGAGAAATATTTTTAAGCGTTTGTTCCTGAATTTCAAGTTGAGATTGCATTAAAGCTTGTTTGAATACTATTTCCATATTTTTTTTCTCTCTGGTATTCCTATTTTTTTTTATCGCATAATAAATAAAAAATAATATTATAAATCCGGGCAGCAACGTGAAACTGATGGAGTAAAATGTCATTAACTGTTCGGCCATATTCTCTTGCGGTTTGCTTACTTTCCCAATAGGAATGAAGAAATTTTGCCTGCTGTGTTTCCAGGTTTCTTATCTGATTTAAAGAGCCTAAGTTAATTTTCCTTACCATGGAAAGTTTAAAATTTCATTCATTCCGTTTTGCAATTTCTGTACAGGACATTTTACAATATTCGGCATCAGAATGTTTGTATTAAAGGGTGATTTCACCGACATTTTCGGGTGATATTACCGGGGAATTCAGAAGCCGCTTCAATAAACAAAGAATTAGTAGTTGTTATAAAGGAGTGATATTATTGTAACAGCCTGATAATGACTATAGTTCCTGCCGGTGGATTGCCATTGATATCAATCCTCCCTCCAATCATCTCCGCCCTTTTCCGCATATTCCTTAAGCCCATTCCAAAACGGTTGGGATTAACATTGATGGACTCAGGATTCATACCCTGCCCGTTATCACGGATCTCAAGAACGAATTCATTATTGCGGAAATCAGCGAAAACTTCCAGTTCTGAGGCCTGGGCATGCTTAATTACATTCTGAAATGCTTCCTGTACGATCCTGAATATGATCAGCTCTTTCTGCTTACTCAACGGACCGGGATTCCCATTCACTTCCAGCCTTGTTTTGAGAGCGCCGGTTTTCCGGATCATTTCCAATTCATATTCAATAGCGGGTAGAAATCCTTTTTCATCTACATAGTCGGTATTCAAACTATGGCTCAGGTCTCTCAGATCCACAATAGCCTTGCTGACCAGTTCCTTTGAATCACGGATTTTATTCCGGAGTTCCTCCCCATCTTCAGAATCCATCTTGAACAGATTGAGTTTAACCAGGCTCAATACCTGGCCGATATTATCATGG
>JAATGW010000256.1 GCA_015654495.1 Chitinophagales bacterium | reverse complement strand
TGTTGATGATCGATATTTCCCATTCGATGATCCTGTATGGCGAAGACCGGATAACACCTGCTAAAAAAGTAGCCATGGCATTGAGTGAACTCATTAAAACAAAATATCCGAAAGACACTCTCGATATTGTTGTATTTGGAAATGATGCCTGGCCTATTGAAATAAAAGATATTCCTTACCTGCAGGTAGGGCCTTATCATACAAATACAGTTGCCGGTCTCGAGCTCGCTATGGATTTGCTGAGGAGGAGAAAAAATCCAAACAAGCAGATCTTTATGATCACGGATGGAAAACCAACCTGTCTGAAACAGGGCAAACGTTATTATAAAAACAGTTTTGGTCTGGACAGAAAGATTACATCCCGCTGCCTCAACCTGGCTGCACAATGTAAAAAGCTTAAAATTCCGATCACAACATTTATGATCGCCAGCGATCCATACCTGCAGCGCTTTGTGACTGAATTCACAGAGACTAATAATGGAAAAGCATTTTTCGCTTCACTTGACAAGTTAGGCGCTTTTATATTCCGTGATTTTGAAAGCGGAAAACGGAAAACAGTCTATTGAAGTACGAAGTACGAAGGCCGAAGTACGAAGTAGGAAGTGAAACAGCCGTTGAACGTTTAACGTTGAACATCTATGAACTATGAACTATGAACTCTGAACTATGAACTCTGAACTATGAACTATGAACTCAAAAGCATGAATAGACCAAAAACATTAGGCGAACTAAAGAAAAGCGGTTATAGTCCGGTATCCATTAAAGAAGAAGTGAGAAGAAACCTCATTTGTAAACTAAAGGAAGGTGAAAGTACTTTCCGTGGGATTCTTGGATATGAAGATTCAGTAATTCCGGATACGGAAAGAGCGCTTTTATCAAGACATAATATCCTGTTTCTCGGATTGCGGGGCCAGGCGAAAACTCGTATGGCCAGGCAGATGATCGACTTGCTGGATGAATATATTCCGGCAATTGCAGGAAGTGAAATCAATGATGATCCCTTACAGCCCTTATCGCAGTTTGGCAGAAGACTGATCGAAGAAAAAGGTGATGCCACTCCGATCGCCTGGATTCACCGCTCAGAACGCTATGGAGAAAAACTGGCAACACCCGATGTAAGTGTAGCCGATCTTATTGGTGATATTGATCCGGTGAAAGCAGCCAACCTGAGGTTAAGCTTTGCCGACGAGCAGGTCATTCATTATGGTATTATTCCACGAAGTAACCGCGGGATTTTTGTGATCAATGAGCTACCCGATTTGCAGGCGAGAATACAGGTGGCACTTTTCAATATTTTACAGGAAGGCGATATCCAGATCCGCGGATTCAAACTCCGTTTACCTCTGGATATACTTTTCATATTCACCGCTAACCCCGAAGACTACACGAATCGTGGTGCAATTGTAACCCCGCTGAAAGATCGTATTGAAAGTCAGATCCTGACCCACTATCCGAAATCAGTAGAAACGGCCCTTGCCATTACCAGCCAGGAAGCGTCCATTCACGAAGACCAGCAGACAGTACATGTAAGTGATCTGGTGAAAAGACTGATAGAGCAGGTTTCATTTGAAGCCCGCTCCAGTGAATTTGTTGACCAGAAAAGCGGAGTTTCAGCGCGACTTACCATTTCAGCTTTTGAAAATGCAGTTAGCGCGGCAGAGAGAAGGGCAATTCTGAATAAAGAGAAAAACACCCAGGTATGGATCAGCGATTTATCCGGGATCATTCCTTCGATAACCGGAAAAATCGAATTAGTATATGAAGGTGAACAGGAAGGGCCCTACCAGGTATCCTTTAATCTGCTGGAGAAATCCATCCGTACGGTTTTCGTGTTATATTTCCCGAATCCCGAAGCATTGAAAAAGAAAAGAACCCGCGATCCGGGTTCTGAAGAAAATCCTTTCCGGAGTGTTATCGCCTGGTTCGATAAAGGCAATTCCCTGAATATGCTTTTCAATACCAAAGACAGCGAAAAAGTTCAGCTCTTGTATAAAGTGGACGGACTTTATAATATCGTTAAAAAATATTTTCCAAAAGCCAATGAGCGCGAAAATGCATTGCTGATGGAATTTGTTCTTCATGGATTGGCCTCCTACTCTCTCATCAGCAAAAAAGTTCTCGAAGCAAAAATTGAGTTCAAAGATCTGATGGGCTCAATGATTAATCTCGGGAATAGTTCCAGCTATCGTGAGGATGAGGATGATGAGGAGAATTTCAGGTAGGTTCTACGTTTAACGTTCTACGTTCTACGTTAAGTTTGTAGGTCGTTAGGTTGTCAGGTTATTAAGTTAAGCGATTTAGGGAAAAGGTTGCTGATTGTTTAGTTTCTAAAATTGCCTTCGGAAATACCTGATGACCTGACAACTTAAAACGTAAAACGTAAAACTTTTTACCAGATTCCTTATCTTCGCCTTCTCAAATAACGCCTTTGTTTACCCGCCTCGGAAATACTGCGCCTGACCTTGCTTAAGGCCTTGGATTGATGCCACTCATTGCATCAGGAATTTTTATTTTCAAGCCTTAACAAAAAATCAAATGTTTACTATACAAACAGAAAGGTTAAGCCTTTGCGCTTTAAACCTGGAAGAGGTACACTTATTATCAGAAAACAGAAATGCTTTCGAACGTTCGGCCGGACTTTCAGAATCACGATTTGAACTGAATGCCGATGAAAGTTTTCTGGAAGAATTCGAAATGGCAATGCGTGAATTCGTTGCGCCGAAGCTCGTTGAATTCCCGGACGATTATCAGTGGTTTACCCATTGGATCATTCTGGAAAAAAGCACCACACTAACGGTGGGCGGCATGGGTACAAGTGGACTACCGGATGAAAATGGTCAGACCATGATCGGATATTTTATCGACAAAAAATCAGAAGGGAAAGGATATGCTTCCGAAGCAGTCATTGCTTTTTGCGAATGGCTTTTCAAAAACCAAAAGCTCAGATCAGTTTATGCTGATACACCGCTAAATAATAAAGGCTCGCAGAAGGTTTTACAGAATGCAGGATTTCAGTTGCAGGGACCATGTGATGATGGTTTGCGTTGGATTTTGAACAGGTAAGGGGATTGGGTTACTGGTTACTGGATGCTGGATGCTGGTCAACAGCCAGTATCCAGTTACCAGTATCTAGTCACCAGTTTCCAGTTACCAGTTACCAGTTTTGTAATATTTTCAACTACAAAGACATCAAAATTATTCCGACACTGTCAAATCAATCTGAAAAATCCTGAGTTTTTCGTTAAACATACATGCATATATAATCCTGATTTTTCTGATCTTCAGAAAATCAAAACAATATATAACTATCTACAAACTAACCCGTCATGAGAAAGAATGGAATCAGACTATTAAATGCATCCCGCTGCCTTGGATTATTTCTCCAAAAAAACTCCCTTTTCTGATTAAGTAATAAAATTCAATAATAAAAACAATTCAACCGGTATATCAACGTTTTACAGAATCAGCCCAATCCGTTTAAAGCGTCCTGTATGAAAAAGACCCTTACCTCAACCCTTCTGACCAGCATAATATTTTTTGCTACGGCTCAGCATACCCTCACTTCCGAGCAAATCCTTGAAAAAGGAAATCAGTTGCAGGAAGACAAAAAAAGGAGTGAAGCAATCAGCCTTTACAAAATGATTCACGAAAGTGATTCCAATTACTATCGTGGTCTGTATGAAATGAGCTCCTGCTATTATGCTGACAGCCAGTATACAAAAGCCCTTGAAATTTCAACAAAGGGAATTGCAGTATTGAGTGATCAGCGGGCCTCATTTATGAATCTTCATGCAAATATCCTTGATGATATGGGCGAAACTGAAAAAGCATTCGCCTGGTATGATTCGGCAATGAGGATTTATCCCAGCTATATCTCTCCATATCTCAATTATGGCACTCTTTTGATGAAAAAAGAAAAGTTTAAGGAAGCCGAATCTTTTCTTCAGAAAGCTTCATTTGTTTTTCCATTCAGTCCCGGTGTTCACTACAAACTCGGAATTGCCTCAATAAATCAGGGCAATCTTATCCAGGGTTTTCTTAGTATAAGTCATTCAGTTCTTGTTGACCCGGAAGGAAATAATGTAAAAAATGCGGTGTCTGTTTTATCATCTATGGCAAAGGGAGATGATGACATGCTTGAATATTATAATAAACGAAAATCTGAACCCTCATCGAATTATCAGTTGGTGGAAGAAATGTTAGTTTCACGACTTGCCCTTGATAAGAAATTTAAAATCAGCACTGATATAGAAGATGCCATCACAAGGCAATACCAGATGATCATCGAAAAACTCGAGTACAGAAAAGAGGATAATGATTTCTATGTTCAGTACTACCTGCCAAATCTGAAAGCAATCTATGTCAATAAGCAGTTTGATGCCTATTGTAATTATATGTTCAGTGGTCTCGACATTGCACAGATAAAGACCTACCTGAAAAAGAACAAGAAGGAAGTTAATAATTTGACTGAAGCACTTGTCGCTTATTTTAACAGGATCAGGGTAAGCCGGGCATTTTTTGCTCATGAACGCACTACAGACGGGCCCTGGCATTATGAAAATGGCGTATGCATCGCTAAAGGCAAATATGAAAAAGACAAGCCGCTTGGAAACTGGGAATTCTTCTACGTCAACGGAAATATTAAATCGAGAGGAAATTTTGATGATGCAGGAAAGAGGACAGGCGAATGGATTTATTATCACGACAATTCAAACATCAGCGGAAAAGAAAACTACAGCAATGGTGAGTTACAAGGTTCCGATGTAGAATATCATGCAAATGGTAACATCAGCCGCAATGCCTCATTTGTTAAAGGAGCCAAGCAGGGTGAAAATCATGATTACTATGCCAGTGGCATTCTTAAATCAATCGTGGTATTTGACAAAGGCAAAGAATCAGGTGCATTGAAATACTATTATCCGCAGGGACCTGAAAAAACTATTATTAATGCAGTCAATGGAGAGATAAACGGCAAAATGCTGAAATACTATCTCAATGGCCGCATGGAAAGTGAAAGCAATTATGTTGCAGGAAAACTGGATGGGAAATTCCGTTCATGGCATGATAACGGCAATCTGTATGCGGAAGGTGTGTATGAAAATGATAAGCAGACCGGCACCTGGAAATATTATCATGAAAATGGAAAACTTAAATCCGTTCAGCAATACGTGTCAGGTGAAGTAGAAGGCGAACAGAATGAATTTCATGATAATGGTCAGCTGAGTTACAAACAGGTATTCCGCAAGGCTAAACCCGATGGCGAAACTTCATACTATACCCGCGACGGAAAAATATTCAGTAAACTCAGTTTCTCAAACGGCAAATTAAAAGAAGCTGCATACTATGACCTTTCAGGAAAGGAAATCAGTAAAACAGAAACGCGTGGGAAATCCTTTGATCTGGATGTTTATCGCCCTGATGGCACAAAAAGATCTACAGCAAGGTACAATGACAAAGGCGTATCTGAAGGAGTTGAAACACAGTTCTGGAGTTCAGGTGCGATACTCAGTAAACTGAATTATGTCAATGGTAGTGTAGCCGGCACCGGTACATTTTATTTCAACAACGGAAAAGTAGAACAACAGCTCAACTATTCCCTTGAAGGTGAGAAGAACGGATTATTCCAGGAATTTTATAAACATGGAGGCATACTTGCCGAAGGATTTTATAAGTCCAACCAGATGGAAGGCGTATGGAATTATTATAATGAATCCGGACAATTGAGAGAGCGCATATTCTTTGTTGAAGGTGAAAAAGATGGCATCCGCGAATCTTACTATCGCAACGGACAGGTTGAATTCAGAGAAGAATATGTGATGGGAAGTCTTGTTTCAGCAACACAATATGATACAAGCGGAAAAGTTTTGGGAACTCATGTATGGCCTGCAGGAAACGGCAAATTCAATAACCGACAGCTGAATGGAAATATTTATGCTGAGTCAACATTGAAAAACGGATTTCTGCACGGTGCTTACACCTCCTATTTCTTCGACGGAAAAGTTTTTACAAAGGAATTTTACTATTACGGCGAGAACGACAGCAGTTACCAGGTATATTATCATAACGGCAAACTCCAGCAGGAAGGTAAATACTATCGTGGCGACAAAGAAGGACCCTGGGTTTATTATAATGATGACGGCTCAGTGTATCTGAAAGAAGAATATGTACTCGGAAAATTGCATGGCAAAAGGACTTTCTATTTCGAAAACGGGAAACCTGAAACTGAGACAATTTATTTTCATGGCCGGAAAGAAGGTTGGTATAGCCGTTATAGTGAGGATGGTATGCTGATTAGTAAAATCAGGTATTCTGATGATCTGATGATGGAATATACCTATGAAGGGAAAAATGGTGAACTCGTAAAACCCATTCCCTTACCTGGTGGCAATGGTAAAATGACAACCTATTTCCGGAACGGTAGTCCGGCCTCAAGTGTTGTACTGACCGACGGCGATCTGAATGGCGAAATAGTTTATTATCACAGCAACGGAAAAATATCATGGCAGGCAAAAGAAGATTTCAACCTCACTGAAGGACCGGCAACAAGCTATTATTCCAATGGACAGGCAAAAGAAAAATTCATCTACCTGCATAATGAATTCAATGGCCAGTACAGGTTCTTCTATCCTGATGGAAAACTGAAAAAGGAAGGGAACTATTTTATGGATCAGAAACACGGCGAGTGGATCAGCTATGCAAAAGACGGAAGAGCGGAAGAGAAATCAATATATTATTACGGCCGGCTTCTTAACACAAAAAAATTATGAGAAAGATAATCCTGCTGATCATCCTGAGCCTGCCATTGGCAATAAGCGCTCAGAATTTCGATGAACTCAGCAAAAAATACCCTACTGACGACTATGTGGTTCTGAAGAATACTACCAATTATTCCATCAGTCTTGAAAATGGTGAGCCAAAAATTTCAAGTACTGATCTGGAAGAATGGATGTACCTCACTGAAAACGGTGCAGTACGTCAGAAATCCGGCTGGATTTTCCATAGTGGGTTTCATGAGCTAAAAGATTATGAAGCATATACGGTTACTTCTTCAGGAAAGAAAGTAAAAGCAACCGACTTCAAAACCACTTCGAATAAAAGCTCAGGCATTTTTTACGACGATTCCAAAGTCACTAATTTTAATTATCCTTCACTCACTAAAGGCGCGGTAACACATCTTGAGTACAATACAACTCACCACAATGCATACCTGCTGAGTCCGCATTATTTTTCAAGCGGAATTCCCAGTGTACACAATGAGCTGAAAATAACTTTTCCAAAATCAGTAAAACTGAGATACGTAGTAAAAGGCATCGACAGGGACAAAGTGATCTTTAAGGAAGATACACGCCGTAATGAAACTACCTGGACTTTTACGGCTGATAACCTGACACCTTCGCAGCGGTATCCCGATGCACCTGAAAATGCCTGGTGGGCAACTCATGTTGTGTTTTTTATCGAGCAGATCAAACAGCCCGATGGTGCATGGATAAATTTTCTTTCCAAACCAGCAGACCTATATAAACTCTACACCGGCTATGTGAAAAATGTGAACAAAGAAACCAGTACAGAGCTCAAAAAGATTACCGATTCCCTGGTTACGAACAAAAAAACTGATAAGGAAAAGGCAATGGCTATTTATGGCTGGGTGCAACAAAATATAAAATATGTTGCTTTTGAAGACGGGATGGAAGGATTTATTCCGCGTGAAGCCAGCCTTGTCTGTAGCCGCCGTTTTGGAGATTGCAAGGATATGGCCAGTATTCTGTACAGCATGCTGCGCCACGCTGGTCTGAAATCTCATTATACATGGATTGGTACAAGGGCGCTCCCCTATACCTATGAGGAAACTCCCACTCCGATTGTAGATAATCACATGATCTGTGCAGTTCAGATCGATGGTGACTATATTTTTCTTGACGGAACTGATATTACCGGCGTATTTGGAAAACCGGCAGAGGCCATCCAGGGCAAACAGGCGCTGGTAGGAATCGACGAAAATAATTTTAAGATCATTGCCGTACCGGTATTAAAATCGGACGAAAATCAATTGGTTGACTCAACCGTGATTCGTTTTACTGCTACGGGTATCAGCGGTCATATCAGTATGCGCATGAAAGGCTATTATGCTACCAATCTCTATGGCAACCTCAACTATGTTCAGGAAAAGGATAAGGAGAAATTTGTACGCGACCGCCTCAACCGCGGCTCAAATAAATTTGTAATCTCCGGTTTTGCTATCAACAGCAAACAGGCTACTCCCAATGAATCAGCAATTGATGCCGACTTTGAAATTCCAGGTTACGGAAAATCCATCGGTGATGAAAAATACATCAACCTGAACCTGGTAAAACATTATGAGCACGAAGAGATCGACTATCCGAAAAGGAAGATGCCGATCGAATTTAATTTTACCTCACAGCGCAGGCATATCATGATCCTCGAAATTCCTGAAGGTTACAAAGTTGATTATCTGCCCGAAAGCAAGACTTACAAAAATGAGGCCTGGGGATTTAAAATGACCTACGAACAGAAAGACAACCGGGTTATCCTGACCAAGGAATTCTACAATCAGCATATCATGCTTCAACCCGATCAGTTTAAAGACTGGAATACCGTACTTGAACAGCTTTTCCCTTTATATAAAGAATCTGTTAGCCTGGTTAAAAAATAACCCTATGAAAAAAAACTTCGCCCTGATTTTGACCCTGTTTGCTACAGCTCCACTGTTTGCACAAATCACTTCATCCTCTGCGGACAAAAAACCTGATTATAGTGCTGAACCTGCCATCTTTCTGTTAGACGAAAGGAAGATTGAGTTCAAGGACAATAAGAGTGATGAACTCACTATGTTTAAAACATTACATCGGGTTATCCAGGTAAATGATGATCGCGGTATTGAATCTTTTAATAAACTATACCTGCCAGGTGGTGAAAACAACAAGATGATTTCGCTCAGTGCTAAAACCACCCTCAAAAATGGCAAAGTAATCCAGGTGGATAATGCTACCGTTAAGGATTATACTGATGAGGATGGAACCGAATTTAAAATATTTGCGTTCCCCGGGATCGAAAAGGGATGTATACTCGAATATACTTATACCTATGAACGCGATCCCTCGCTTTTCGGTATAGAAGTCTTTCAGTCAGGCATACCCGTAGTTCAGTCGAAGCTGGAAATCGTGAGTCCGCCGCGGCTCATTTTCGAAGCACGCGCTTTTAACGGAACACCCGCAAAGTCTGACACCGCAACAAAGGGGGAACAACGTTATGTGGCAATCACTGCCCCTGAATTACCTGAAGTGGAAGATGAGAAATACAGTCATTTCTCGGCGAGACTGTACCGCGTGGAATACAAACTCTCTTACAATGCTTCCAGAAGCTCCTCTGTGCGTATGTTCACATGGAATGAGCTTGCTAAAAGGATACATACCAACTACACATATATTACAGATAAAGATCGCAAGAAAACAGAAGCCTGGATTAAAGACCTGAAGCTGCCTGCAGGAGCAACTAAAATTCAGCAGATAACTGCTGTTGAGAATCAGCTCAAGAAAACGATCATGGTTCAGAAAGACCTGTACACAGAAGCTGGTCAGAGTATTGAACAGATCCTGAAGTCAAAGATCGCAGGCACAACGGGCATTATGCGCCTGTATGGTGCCATCTTCGATAAGCTGGAAATTCCATATCAGTTTGTTTTAAGCGGCGATCGTACCTCCTATATCATCGACAAGAGTTTTGAAAACTGGAATAGCGCAGATAATATGTTATTCTATTTTCCGGAAACAGGAAAATACCTTGCCCCTACCCGACCTGATTTCCGTTATCCCTGGATCGCACCGGAATGGGGACAGACCCTGGCATTGCATTGTAAAACAACCACACTGGGTGATATAAAGACGGCTATGGCAGATGTGCGCATAGTTAATCTGGAAGATTTCAGCAAGAGCTCACATAATATGGAATCGACAATCAGGATTTTTCCTGAAAATGATTCCCTGATAATGGAAGTGAAGCAGATGTTTACCGGTTATACGGCTTCGTTATACAGGGCGGCATTCAATTTCGCACCGGTGGAAGATCAGCAGAAATTTATGAAAGAGCTGGTTAAATTAGGCACCAATTCAGAACAGGTACTCGAATCAAGGGTGGATAATAAGGAATATGAGTTGTACACTGAAAATAAACCTGTAATAATCACAGCAAAAGTTAAGGCCAATCAGATGATGGAACGCGCCGGTCAGAAAATTCTGCTGAAGATAGGCGAGGTAATTGGTCAGCAGGTTGAGATGTACCAGGAAAAACCCAGAAGACTCCCTGTGGAAATGCCTTATCCGAATGTGCAATACAGAACAATCACAATAGAAATTCCAAAAGGATATTCGGTAAAAAATGCCGAAAGCCTGAAGATCAAACAGGTCTATCCTGAAAGCGGTCTGGCTACTATGCGTTTTGAATCAGATTATACGATAAAGGATAATACGATTGTAATAGAAATTAAAGAAGAATACAAGCAGGCAGAGTACGGGGTAGATTTATTTGAGCATTTCCGGAAAATCATCAATGCCGCAGCGGATTTTAATAAGGTGGTTTTGGTATTGGAGAAGAGGCAGTAGGCAGGAGGCAGCAGGCAGCAGATAAGAATGAAAAATCGATTAAGATCTTCCCATATAAAAAAAGACAACCGGAATGGTTGTTTTTTTTTATAAAATAACTTGTGATGTTTTGAGAAAAGGCAGGGTCAACAGATTTACTTTGCATCTGGTAGCCGGGGTCTGGTTCCTAACCAATGGCCGCCGGGATCTGGCTTTCGGTTGAGAATCAGGGATTCTGAAACAGCATCAAGAAGTCGCCAGAAGATTTATTTCTTTCTTAAATCTCCTTCAGGCTGTGATTACTATATGTGTTGGGCCAAGCCCAGTGCATTCTGATCTCTCTTTCTCCAGCAAACAGGAGGAAATTGAATATTTGTATCTTGCGTCGTAAAAATCTTTTTTTGCCTACTGCCTACTGCCTACTGCCTACTGCCTACTGCCTACTGCCTACTGCCTACTGCCTCTTGTCTTTTGTCCCTTCCCAAACTTTAAATACCTTTTACCAAACAAACACAATGGGAAAACTTCTATATTTCTTCCTTTCATGTATTTTTTCTTTACCCCTCTTAGCCCAATCTTATAATCTCGACAGCTCACTCGCTTCGTTAAAAACAAAAAAAGACAGCACCCTCCATGCGCTGAAAAAACAACGCGACAGCATTTATAAAGCTTCAGAAACGGCTGACACCGCAACTACTCTCAAAGAATATGCGGAAAAGGAAAAATGGGAACGGCTCAAAGCTATCAGCAGCTTCCCCGTGATCGATGCAGGCCCGAATTCAGGAGTGGTTGCAGTACAGGATGTAACCGAAGTGCCCGACCCTAATATTGAATACAAATTACTTTTCGAATTCACCTCTAATAATCCGGACTCAATGTCAAAGGAAATTAATATGGGCCTTGCCGAAGCAGCAAGAATTATTAACCTGCATGTAGCTTCCGGAATACCACTAAAAAAAATCAAACCGGTTATCGTAGTACATGGCGGCTCACTCAATGCCATGAGCACAAATGATTTTTACAAAAAGAAGTATAAGACCGATAATCCCAATCTCAAAGTAATCAGTGAACTGAAAAAAATCGGCGCCAGATTTATTGTGTGCGGACAGGCCATGGCGTTTTTTAGTTTCAAAAAAGAAGATCTCGACCCGGATATGAAAATATCAATCACAGCACAAACTGTTCTTTCTTCCTATATGCTCAAGGGATTTAAACTATACTGGATATAACGTTTTACGTTCAACGTTTAACGTTAAACGTTGAACGTAAAACCTGTCGGATAAATAAAAGAATTATGCAACTCCAAAAGAAATTGACCTTCTTATTTGTATTTCAAGCCATTCTATGCTGCCAGCTATCTGCACAGAATATTGATGAGACCTATAACAAACTCATAAAGGAATTTACTACTGATCCGAAATTCCTGCCGGCTTCAGTGCTTAACCTGGTGGATGATGTTAAAATCCCATCACCCCGGAAACATTTTGGTACAATTATCGGTGCCCCGGGAGTAATGCATCGCACTACCGAGATTTATGCTTATTACAAAGCACTCGCTGCGGCTTCACCACTTCTTACGATCCAACAGATAGGTACAACCGAAGAAGGAAGACCAATCAATATGGTCATGATCGGTAATGAAGACGCAATAAAAAATGCAGCAAACTATAAGAATCAACTGGCACTTTTAGCAGATCCCCGGAAAACGGCAGGCATGGAAATGGACAAGATTTTCAGTACGGCAAAACCGGTTTTCTATCTCAACGGCGGACTGCATTCCACTGAAATGGGTTCACCTGAAATGCTGATGGAACTGGCCTACAGACTGATAACAGGCAATTCCGCAGATATAAAAAAAATCAGGGAAAATATCATCGTACTTATTAATCCGGTTTCAGAACCCGATGGCCGCGACAAACAGGTTGACTGGTACTACAGATATACAAAACAGCGAACCGATTTTTATGACGGGTTCAGGGCTTCCCCACCCTACTGGGGCAAATATGTTTTTCATGATAACAATCGCGATGGACTTCAGGTTTCACAGGAGCTGACCAAGGGCATCTTCAATATCTATTACGACTGGCATCCTACAGTGATGCTCGATCTGCATGAATCGGTTCCATTGATTTATATGTCAACAGGAACCGGACCTTATAATGAAAATATAGATCCGATCACGATCGGCGAATGGCAGGTGATGGCCAATCATGATGTTACGGCATTAACATCACAGGGATTACCGGGAGCTTTTACCTGGGCCTTTTACGACGGATGGTATCCCGGTTATGCGTTATGGATAGCCAATAATCACAACTCAATCGGGAGATTTTATGAAACCTTCGGCAATGCCGGAGGAAACACCTACCTGCGTGACCTTTCAGAATCAAAATTTGCCGGCGATGAAGTTACCAGCAGGGAATGGTACAGGCCTGATCCGGCGACTGCCTGGGTGAACTGGTCTTCGCGTAACAATATTAATTATATGCAGGCGGGTGTGCTGGCCTCCCTTTCATATACTGCAGACAATGCGCAATTGCTTCTGAAAAATTATTACCAGAAAGGATTAAACAGTATCCGTAAAGGAAAAGAAGAAAAACCAAGGGCATTCATAATTCCCGCAAATCAGCACGATCCATCAATGGCAGCCCACCTGGTGAATCAACTACGCAAACAAAATATAGAAGTACATAAAGTTGTATCAGGAAAAAACACCAACGACTATGTAGTGCTGCTTGATCAGCCCTATAGAAATCTTGCGGTTAATTTGTTGTCGAAACAAAATTTTCCGAAGGAAGCAAAATTTCCTCCATACGATGACATCGCATGGACCTTTGGTTATTTATATGGTGTTGAAGTAAAAGCAGAAGACAGTCTAAGCAATCCGCCATCGACATTGACACTGATTAAAGAAGATGTCAAATATAAAGGGACTGTAACCGGTTCAGCTTCCAGCTATGTGCTCAATTATAAAGCACAGCAAAACCTTTTGCCGGCGCTTTACTGGCTGCAAAAAGAAAATAAGAATGCCATACTCCAGGTTGCCGATGAAAAGGTCGCGGTTGAGGGTTCCAAAGACACGCTTAATGCCGGAGCAGTATTGTTTTCAGCAATCAATGCAGACCAGGCCAAACAATTATCAGAACGATTCGGATTAAACCTGCAGGCTACAAAAACTTCAGCTTTTAATAAACAACACCCGGTAAAGCTTCCCAGAGTGGCCATCTATCATACCTGGTACTACACACAGGATGAAGGCTGGAGCAGGTTCACCTTTGAACAACTAGGAATTCCATACACCTCAATTGATAAAGATGACCTGATCAGTGGCGGACTAAATCAGCGTTTTGATGTGATCCTCATCCCAAGAGCGGGCGGAACAGCGAACGATTTTATCAATGAGATCGATAAAAAATTCGGGCCGATACCTTATACAAAAACCGCCGAATTTCCCTCGCATGGCTATCCCGATTCCACAAACGACATGACGGGTGGTCCCGGTTTTGTCGGGCTTGAGAACCTGCGTCGTTTTGCAAATGATGGCGGCATGATCGTGACTCTTGACAATTCATCCGGTACAATTGCCGGCACAGGACTTGTGAGAAATCTTCGCCCATACGACCCCGGTAGTCTGTTTCATCCTGGCTCCATTGTGAATGTAAAAATAAGAGAGAGCAATAGCCCGGTCCTCTACGGATTTCCTGAAGTATTTCCCATATTCAAAGGTAATGGTCCGCTGCTGCAGGTCAGCAAAAACGACCGCGATATGATGCTACTGCAGTACGGTACAAAAATTCTGAAAGATGAAGAGAAATACACCGGTCCGATACTTGGATTGCCTGATAGGAAAGAAGGAAAACCTGAAAACAAAGAAATTCAGAAAAAAGAACCTCCTTATGTGCTTTCAGGAATGGTGAGGAATGAACAAACAATAATTGGTCATGGTGCCATTTTCAATGTACCGATCGGAAAAGGCGAGCTGATTGCATTTACATTTGATCCTCTGCATCGTTATTTAAATTTGCATGATGCGCCGATGGTGTGGAATGCGTTGATTAATTGGGAAAAAATTGTCAGTCAGTAGTCGGGAGTCGGGAGTCGGGAGTCGGAAGTCGGAAGTCGGGAGTTCGTACAAAATATTAGTTCCTGGTTGTTGAAAACCGAACTAATAGTTTGGTTTCTGCTCTTATCAAACATTCTTATTTTGCCGGTAAGACGGGGAGCCGGAAAGCCAGGCGGGATAAAAAAACCGTGTATGTCTTCGTCACAGTCATTCCGCCTTCCCGGCAGAAAAAACTATATTCAAAAATCAATCATGAAAAATTTTTCAAATCTGCTTCCTCCTGGTCACTGGTTTAAATTTTCAAGTTATTTTTCAGTAAAACATTGGCGTCGGGTATTAGTGAGACTGCCTACTGCCTGATTGAGCAAGAGAAAGAGGAAGAAGCGAGAAACAGAAACAGGAACAGGAACAGGAAAAAACCCTTAGGCATCAAATCTCCAAACGCCGGCTACCGTCTACTGCCTACTGCCTTTTGCCTTCTGCCTCGAATCAACTAACAACTATGAACTTAAAAAACCTGATCCTCAAAAGAATACTGGCATTTCTGATTGATTACCTTGTTATCGCATTATATGCCTGTCTGTTGTTTCTTATAAGTATTCAATTGCAAAACACGGAGGATGGACTCTTAGTCATTGCTCCCGCAAGAGGACAACTGATCGGTTTTCTCACATTAACATTGCCGGTTTTCCTGTATTTTTTCTTAACGGAAAATAGCCGCCACCATGCGACTTTCGGGAAAAGGGTCTTGAAAATCAAAATAGAAAAAGCGAACGGTCAAATACCCCAATCAAAAAATATTTTTATAAGAAATTTGTTGAAATTTTTACCCTGGGAATTTGCACATGCGGGAGTACACTGGATTGTTTATTACAGTTCTGCTAACATGCCAGTGCCTGTCTGGGTTTATATCCTGCTCTGTCTTCCGCAGCTTTTACTCATTCTCTATTTTATTTCCGTGGTGATCTCCAGGGGGCATTCCAGCCTTTATGATCAGATTGCCGGGACAAGATTGAATAGGTTGATTGTTGAAGGATAGAACAAGGTCAGGCAAAAGGCAAGAGGCAAAAGGCAAAAGGGAACAGCCAGGTTTAAGTTCATAGTTCATAGTTCATAGTTCTTAGATGTTAAGCGTTTAACGTTGAACGTTTAACATCTAACCTTAGGGTTGTTACCTGTTACTGTTACTCTTTCTCTTGCTCTTTCTCTAGCTCATTTGTATTAACTTTCCAAAAATCTGATCTGCGGATAAAATAACAGAATCAACAATTCACCGGTACTAATGAAAAAATTAAAATTTCTCCTCTCTCTTCCTCTTACTCTTGCTCTTTCTCTTGCTGCTCTTTCTTCCAATGCACAATCAAAAAACGTAAAATGGCTTATCGATACTACAATCCGCATTATGCAGAAAAATTCTGCCAATGCAAAAACGGCCAACTGGTCCGCAATCCGGACTACTGCATTAAACAAGGCAAAGAATATAAACGATCCTTATGACCTGGGTCCTGTGATGCGTTATATCTTCAAATCCATCGATGATTTTCATGGCGCCTTTTTTTATAAGGACAGCACTTTTAAATGGATTAAAAAGGAATTGTCAGTACCTGATAGTTTCATGAATGAATGGAAGAAAGGTCCGAAAATTAAAACCGCTTTGTTTGATGACGGTATCGGATACCTTCGGATCCCATCCATGGTTGTTGAAAACAAAACCGATTTTTATACGAAATCCCAACAGCTGAGCGATAGTCTTTGTATACTACTGGAACAACCCTTAAAGGGCATCATCCTTGACCTGCGCCTCAATGGTGGCGGAGCGATGCATCCCATGATCCTGGGCGTGGAAGCGCTTCTCGGAGATGGTAAAGTCGGAGCTTTTCACACTAACACTACCGAGTACTGGTATATCAGAAATCACCGCTTTTATATTGATAGTACTGACTTCGCAGCTGTTCAACCCAAATGTATTACAGATGCCACTCAGCTTCCAGTGATCATGCTCGTTAGTCCATTCACAGGAAGTTCTGCTGAATGCCTGATCATTGCATTTAAAGGGAGAAAAAACACCGTATTGCTCGGCTCAGCAACTGCCGGCTATGTTACTGTTAATAACGGATTTCAGATTAATGATACTGCTTTTCTTAATCTGTCTGTTGGTTACAGCGCCGATCGTTCCGGCAAAATATACAAATCTGCCATTCCACCGGATATCCCTTTTGAGTCAACTGATAGTTTTAATGATCTGCTAAACGATGAGAAAGTGAAGGCGGCGATTAAGTGGATTAAGGATGAAGGAGGCAAGAGGGAAGAGCGTGCCCGCCGGTAGGTGGGGCAAAAGGCAAGAGGTAGATTATTTGACCGTGAAAAAAATAGTGTTAAGAGTTAAAAGCACAAAGCCAAACCCGCCTGCCACGCAATGAAGACTAACGATATTCCCAATGGAAAATGATAACCCTATCAACGGTATTTGATACAAGATCGAAATTAAATGGATTGACGACGAGACGGCCAGGAGGCAAGACCTGGATTATTGCACCCTGAAAAAATTTATATCAAGAGATAAAAAGATAAAATCAAACCCGCTTACAACGCAATGAAGATTAATGATATTCCTAATGGGAAACTGGTGACCTTATCAACAGCTTTTGATACAAGATCGAAAATGTTGAATTTTATTTACGGACTTTCCTTTTCGGCGGGGATAGTCGGAATTGTATTGTCAACCGGAACTGGCGGAAGCTGGCAGATCGGAATTTTTATAATTATTGCAATAGCAGTGTTGTGAATTGCCTGCTATCGTTTTATGAACAATGCCTTGCGCAAAGAATCGCTTTTGATAACTCCTGAAAAAATTACACTGATAAAGAAGTCGCTTTATACCACCGAAAAAAAAGAATTTGATCCAAAAAAAATCTCGGGCTTCCGTCATCTCGGAAAACCTGAACTAACGAAACATCCGCTCGCAGGTGAAAGTTTCGATTATCTGGGATTTCAGACCGAACAGCAGGTGATCAACGAGATGCATGGTGACAACAGGCTCGCATTTGAATATGATGGACGGACAATCAATTTCGGAGAAAATATTTATAGTTGGGATTTTGATGAACTGCTTGTCTTGCTAAATTAAAATACAGGACTAAATTTCGGCAGTCCGGTAAAATTAGAAATTCCTTCAGCCAGTGAGGACGAAAGCGATAGCGATTCAGAAATAATCGGGTAAGAAAAAGTCGGGATATTCGCCGCATAGTCATATGGGGCACATAGGAAGAGACGCATATAAAATGCATTTTTAAATTCTCTGCATAACGGCTGTTCTATGTGTCAATCTATGTGTACTATGTGGTGCA
>JAATGW010000663.1 GCA_015654495.1 Chitinophagales bacterium | reverse complement strand
TTATCTTGATGAATTCTTCTTCCGTTTTAACAGGAGAAGCAATCTCAAAGGCATCTGGCACCAGCTTATTGAAATCATGCTGTCCCGGCAACCTTACTTCTATCAGCCGAAGGAGGCCTAAATGGTTAGTCGGGTGGTTGAAGCGGCGCCGGCAGCCAACTCACATTCAATACCATTTCGAATTCATAATATCCTTATTTTTAGTCCAACACATTCCTTCCATATGACCATACTTTATGCATTTCTCCAACTCTCCCTTTTAATGCCTGGAAATTTTAACAGCAAACCCGATAATAAATACTACGAACTCAGAATTTATTATTGCCATCCGGGACGTCTCGACGCATTGATCGAAAGATTCACGAATCATACCACACGCATTTTTGAAAAACATGGTATGGAAAATATCGGTTACTGGTTACCGGCAGACAATAAAGAAAACGCACTTTATTATATTCTCGCATTCCCTTCTAAAGAGGCGCGTGATGCTTCCTGGAAAGCATTTTCCTCCGATCCGGAATGGCAGGCAGTTGCGAAAAAATCAGAAGAATCCGGAAAAATAGTTGCTAAAGTAACTTCGGTGTTCATGAAAACAGCCGACTTCTCGCCACAAATCACTTCTTCATCATCCAGAGATTCAAGGATTTTTGAACTGCGGACCTATTATTGCAATCCCGGGAAATTGCCGGATTTGCAAACCCGGTTCAGAGACCATACCCTCAAACTCTTCGAAAAACAGGGAATGGAAAATATCGGCTATTGGAATACGATTGAAGCTGACTCAAGCCAGTCAAAACTTGTTTACATTCTCGCACATAAAAGTCTTGAAGCAGCCACCAAATCATGGGAAGCTTTCAGAAGCGATCCGGTTTGGATAAAAGCAAAAACAGAATCAGAAAAAAACGGGGCTATTGTTGAAAAAGTGGAGTCGCTTTACATGAAGGCACTTTCATTCTCGAAAATTAAATAGCAGACTGTACTGGATTTTATTGCTGACGAGCATATATAGTAAAATACAATTACCGGTTTTCGCCGGAATTACAATCCGCACCGGGTTTTACCAGTTGTGCTGGTGTTCTTTTACCAGGCGCTCTGACTCTTCGGCCTTATGAGCTTTCCATTCAGGATCATATTTAACAAACATCGATAACCAGAATGTCCGCGATAATCGCATTATAAAGGGCTGAATTAATACTAAAACGACTGCATTAATCCCCATCCACCAGAAAAAACGTGTATCATCAAGAGAAAATCCGATTGTCACCCACCATATTATGAATGTAAGAATACTGAAAACCACGGTGATCGCATAGCTCACATAACCAGTCCCGTAGTAAAAACCCGTTTCCAGATCTGTCGGCTGTCCGCAAACCGGACAATGCTCATTCATCTCAACCGTATTCTTCAAAATATATGGGTTGCGGAACTTATATATCTTTCCAAGACGGCATCGGGGACACCGGTTGTCAAAAACGCTGATCAGATAACCTGGCTTATGAGCATTTTCTGACATAAGTAGAATTTTTGCAAAAATACAATTAGAACTTCGAAGTAAAAACAAACTCTCATTTCGATTCTGGTCAGGCAGTTAACTTGATATGTTGATTTGAGATTGCTGTTACCTCTGCGATTGAGTCTCAATTCAAAAAAGCTGACCCAACAAACCATGAATGCTTTAACATAAACACCGGATCACATTGTATAAAATCAATTACTATCTCGCAACGATCGGGTTACCGGAGATTTTTTAAACAGAAAGAATAGATAACCCAGGCAGTTCATTAACTATTTCAGTTGGTTTGTAATTACTGGTTCCGGATCTTGCGTTCAGAATTCATAACTTGCAGCAATGACCTTTAAACTGAACATCGACCAGGATAAAAGGACACCAAAATATATCCAGGTTGTTGATACGATTACTGAAGCCATCAGACTTGGTAAACTGAAAAAAGGGGAAAGAATTCTATCAATTAATGAATTAAGTGATGAATATTTCCTCTCAAGAGATACTGTTGAAAAAGCATATAATATCCTGAGGAAACAGGGAATTATTTCTTCAGTGCGCGGAAAAGGGTTTTATATCCGGCACGTCGATGTACATGTGCCTTACAAGGTCCTCCTGATTTTCAATAAAATCAGCAACTATAAGAAGCAGATCTATCAGTCATTCATCAATACTCTTGGTAAGCAGGCGGTGGTAGATCTCAAAATTCATCATAGCAATACCCAGTTGCTGAAATCGCTGGTAGAAAATAACCTTGATGAATATCATTATTTCGTCATCATGCCGCATTTTTATGATGAAGTGGAATCAGCTACCCGTATTCTTAGAACAATCCCACCTGATCGCCTTATCCTGCTGGATAAGTACCTTCCTCATGTTGCAGAAAATTGCTCAGCAGTATACCAGGATTTTGAAAACGATATTGTTGAAGCACTTGAAAATGGAATGGATCTGATCAAAAAATATAATAAATTATTACTGGTACATCCAAAGCTGGTTCCCTACCCTGCCGAAATAGTAAAAGGCTTCCGTACATTCTGCATGCAATACAGATTCACTTACCAGGTATTATCAGAAATAGAAACAAACCGAACGGTCGAAAAAGGAGAAGCATATATTGTAATTGAAGAAACTGATCTTGTAAATCTTATAAAGAATTGCAGACTTGCAGGGCTGGATATCGGGAAGGATATCGGCATCATCTCCTATAACGAAACACCGTTGAAAGAAATTCTGTTGGATGGTATTACAGTGATATCAACAGATCACAACAAAATGGGGGAAGCTGCTGCAAGACTTATTCTTGAAAACAAGAAAGAAAAAATAAAAAACAGTTTCGAGCTGATCAGAAGAAAATCACTCTGAAATAGTCTCCAATTCCAGATTATTATGAATTTAATAGTTACCGATGGGCACACATTAAATCCGGGTGATTTGTCCTGGGACGAAATCAGAACTTTTGGGGAACTGACAATTTACGATCGCACAACACCTGATGAACTTCTTCATCGCTGCAAAAATGCCGACATCATCATCACAAATAAAACACCGATACCCGGTGATACCATTTCACAACTTCCCAACCTCAAACTAATTACTGTTACCGCAACGGGATATAATATTGTCGACATAAAAACTGCATCCGCGCAAAATATATCAGTAGCCAATGTGCCGGGATATGGAACATCAAGCGTGGCACAACATAGTTTTGCATTAATCCTTGAACTCAGTAACCGTGCAGGCATACACAGCACTGATGTAGCTGCAGGCAACTGGCAGACCGCCATCGACTGGTGTTATACACTAACACCGATTACCGAACTTGCGGACAAAATAATCGGGATTGTGGGAATGGGAAATATTGGTCAGCAAGTTGCAGCAATTGCAACTGTGCTCGGTATGAATGTGTTGTACCATACACCAAATCCCCGCAGTTCATTCCAGGGAAAATCTGTTGACCTCAATGAACTTTTCTCTACATCAGATATTGTAAGTCTTCACTGCCCTCAAACTCCTGAAAACACTGGTTTTGTAAACCGTAATCTTCTTCGTAAAATGAAAAAAAGCGCATGGTTGATTAACACTTCCCGTGGCGGACTGATTAATGAAGCCGATCTTGCAGAAGCATTAACTGAGAAGTGGATTGCTGCAGCAGCACTGGACGTTTTATCAAAAGAGCCTCCAGTTGCTAATCATCCGTTGATAGGTTTATCAAACTGCCTCATAACTCCTCATATTGCATGGATAAGTTTTGAAGCGAGAAAACGGATAATAACGGAAACCGCAAGAAATATTAAGTCCTTTCTCCAAGGGAAACCAATTAATGTGGTTAATTAGGGTTTGTTGATTCAGTGGTATCTAACTGTTGAACAGCGAATTGCCCTTTAGTTTTCGTGTACCTCGAAGTCCCGCATTTCAATGCAAGCTCCTAAAAACGAGTAAATCAGCCGACCCAACTAAAGTCACTTTCTTCATGTTCACAGCTAGTAAAATCTTCCGATAAGTTTATTTTCTACAATCAGTCTTTTCAATTCAGCAGGATTGATTGTTCCCTGTCTTCCATAAACAATTTTGCCTCCGGGTTCAACAAGTAAAGTATAAGGTAAACCACCCTCCCATTT
>JAATGW010000506.1 GCA_015654495.1 Chitinophagales bacterium | reverse complement strand
GCTGATATCTGCGGCCCAACCGTCCGCAATTCGGATACCGGGAGGAATTTCAGAATTAGTCCGGATAAATCTATAGCCATATATTGCGATTGGAGGTATACGGATCTTTCGAAGCTCAGCGATATCGGCCTCGCTAAGTTGCAGACCAGCGCGAGTAACTGGCATGCACGCAGGTCGAGGGTGCATCTTCAGGGTCACGATTCAAGAGGCAAAAACGATCCCGCGATTCAAAAAACTATGCAGGAACTTTGTCTAAATGAGCAAAACACCGCTATACGGCTCAGGGCTTTATGGACTTTGCATGTAATAAATGCATTGGGAGAAGCGGACCTTGTTAAAGCCCTGGATGATAAAGAACCTTATATCCGCGGCTGGGCAATTCAGCTTCTTTGTGAAGATAAACATCCCTCTGCGGCAGCAACCGCCAGGTTCATAACACTTGCCGGCGCTGATGCTTCACCGGTAGTTCGTCTTTACCTTGCTTCAGCATTGCAGCGAATGAACAAAAAAGCTGCCTGGAAACTTGCGGAAGCATTAGGGAAACACGGTGAAGATGCAGAGGATCATAATCTGCCGAAAATGATATGGTACGGGCTGGAACCCCTGGTGGCTGAGGATCCTGCGCTGGCATTAAGAATGGCAGCAGAAACTCCCGTGCCAGTGCTCGCCCAATTTATAGCCAGAAGGGCAGTAGATGCCGGTGCGCTCGCTGCCCTGGTGGATATTATTCAAACCAATCCGAAAAACAGGGTTTTGATCATGGAGGGTATGCTTAACGGGATGGAAGGAAGAACGGATATAAAACCACCGGCAGCATGGAAAAGCGTGTATGCTTCACTGAAAGCTGCTGATGTGAAGTCAGCACAGCTTGCTGCTGATATCACAACTTTGTTCGGTGATACCGAAGCAGCACAAAAAGCCCTGGCCGATCTCAAAAATTCATCTATCCCTCTTGAGCAAAGAAAAAAAGCATTGCAGATACTCACAGCGCAGCAGCGAAAGGAACTCCTGAAAGAACTGCCTGCACTACTGGATGATCCGCAGCTCCGTACCGATGCCATCCGTTCGGTTGCTGCTTTCAATGATAACGCACTTGGCCAAACGCTTTTGGCGAAATACCCGGCACTCAGCGCCGGCGACAAAGCTGTAGCCATTCAAACGCTCTGTTCCCGGCCCTCTTACGGATGGGCGCTCACACAGGCATTAAAAACGGAGAAAATTTCAAAAAAGGAAATCCCGGCAAGCGCAGCCCGCCAGCTCCGGCGTGTAGTCGGAAGCGGCTTTGTTGAAGTATGGGGGCCGATCGACGATGCCCCGCGGAATGAAGCTGAATTTGCACGCTACAGGAAAATACTGAACGATGATGCATTTAAAAAAGCTGATGTGGCAAAAGGCAAGGTCCTGTTTCAGAAAACCTGCGCTACCTGTCATAAGATGTATGGAGAAGGTGGGATCATCGGCCCTGATATTACCGGTTCCAATCGTTCCGACCCGAATTATCTCCTGATGAATATACTTACCCCGAGCGATGAGATCCAGGACTCCTACAAACTGGTAGTAGTCACCACACGCGACGGGCGAACCTATTCAGGGAACCTGATCGCTGAAAATCAACGGCAGATAACAATGCGCGTGGTTGGTCAGGATGCAGTTACTATCAATAAATCCTCAATACAATCGCGAGAAGTGACCCCCGACAGTATGATGCCACAGGGACTGATTTCACAGTTGAGTGACCAGGAGGTGAATGATCTGGTGGCTTACCTGCGTACCGCAACAAAATAAAGTCCACCGCGTTTTTTAAACAAAAGGCCGTGTGAGTTACCTGAAGGTTTCGCTAAAACACCTCTTATTTATCCTGTTGTTCCTGCTGCTGACCGGGGCGGTTATATATTATTTTATTCCCGAAAGCCCGCTTCCGGAAGGTATGCCAATCGACAAGCTTGTCATCAATAAATCAAAACGCGAACTCATTGCCTATTCAAATCAGCGGGTTGTAAAAAGATATTTCATTTCTCTTGGCAGAAATCCTTCGGGTGATAAAAAATTTCAGGGAGATAGTAAAACGCCTGAGGGCCGTTACTTTATAGATTCAAAAAATCCAAATGGAGATTACTTTATGAACCTGGGGATTTCATATCCTGATCGTAACGATCGGATCTATGCAAAAAGATCCGGCAAAAATCCGGGTGGAGATATAAAAATTCATGGGTTGAAAAACGGATTTGGGTTTCTTCGAAAATTCCACAGGTTTACCGATTGGACAAATGGCTGTATCGGATTGACAAATAAGGAAATAGAAGAATTATACGAAGCAGTGAACATCGGCACAGTCATACAGATTAACCCTTAGCCGGCAGCTTCTTTTTGAAAAACGACTACTTCGGATCTGTGTATCTCTCTTATGATAACACTGATAATTCCATTATCATAAGCACGCATATTTGCAACAGAGCCCATGGGGTGAGTTCCGTTATAGGTTTGTCCTGCCGCTTCTGCCGCTGCCTGTGCGGTATTAAGAACAACACGGAATTTTTCTCCGGCTTTGAAAATCTCTGATGCAATGATGATATCCGCTCCACGGAAAGGGTCATTACCGATACATGGATTTACAACACAAAGTATTTCTTCATCGTCAAGAATTCTCGACCAGGCGATCAGCTCATTGCTATCAGGAAAACTAAAAGGCTTACCGATCACGCTCGTTTGTCTGGTATACTGACGTCCTTTTCTCAGAGTAAGAAACCGCTTCCGGGTATTACACAATGCGGCAATCCGGATATAGGCGGGGTGATCTGAATTAAAACAATGTTTGCCTGTAATCCCGAAAGCTGCAAAGCCCGGGATTGTAGTATCATTTTGCATGAGTTGCGTCTGAAGATCATTAGCATGACTTGCACGTGGATGATCTGCTCCAAACATTGTTTCTCGAAGGTAACGGTCACCCCAGTCCCGGGAATTATTCCAGCCTGGTGTGTACTGAATCTGCGATTGAGGAGGCCCGGCAAAACCCTGTTCAGATCCATAATATATGCATGGAATTCCGAGGGTAAACAACTGAATTGCAGTTGGCGCAACAATCGCATAGTCTTTAACGGCAGAATTATCCGGTACAGAAGCAGAAAATCTGAGCTTATCGCCTGTTGCATGATCATGATCATCAAGTATGGAAATATGGCGGTTTCCAAAACTCCTGTGCGAATCAAAACCCGTGGATTCTGCTTTAAAGGTTTCAAGATATACACTACCGGGAGCATAGCCTTTTCCTACAGCCTGCAATTCTGTGCGCGCATTTCCGATATCCAGGGCAGCTTTAAGATTTCTTTGTAACAGTGCCGTATAATCGAGAACATAATCCTGGTTTCCATCCCCTCCGGCAATTTCACCGGCGAGCAGGAAATTTCTTTTGCCGATTGTTTCTGCAAATTCAAGAATTGCACCGCAAAAATTCCTGGCGTCTTCAAGTGAAATATGTTTGATCGTATCAATTCTGAATCCATCACAGTCTGAAATGGCAATCCAGTATTTGAAACATTCCACCAGGTGACTTAAGGTAAGTGGATTGTCAAGAGCGAAATCTTTCAGGTCATAAAAATCCGTCCTTTTATGTATTGCATGTGGATTGCCGAGATCGTTATCATCAAGACTTCCCATGCCTGCCCTGGTATAGATGGATTCCTCTTGTAATTCCCGTGGCCAGACTCCCTCATCTGAATTCCTTATTTCAGATGAATTGGTTGTGAATGTAATTTCTTCAGCATTTCGCCAGCAGATGCTCCAGCCTTTTGAATCCTCCCTGAGAGGATTACCATAGTAGTCCGGGAAGTGTTTATAGGGAATAAAACTTGCTACCTTAGCCGGAGCTGATCCTGGCTGAAGATATCCCCAATTGTCGCCAGAGTGATTGATAATAACGTCCAGGATCACACGAATTCCTTTTGCGTGTGCTTTTTGAACAAGGTCAAGCAGTTCTGCTCTTGTTCCAAATCTCGGGTCAGTATCCAGAAAATCCTGGATGCCATAACCATGATAGGTATCCTTTTTTGCTCTTTGCTTAAACAAAGGGGCAATCCATAATGCTGTTATGCCCAGTTTTTGCAGATAATCTAATTTTGATAAAATGCCGCTGATGGTACCTCCCTGCCAGCGTTTTCCTGATTCCGCCCAGTTTCCCCAATGAATATCGGTTCGGTTTGTCTCCTTTCTTTTCTGCTGAATTTCGGTTAGGGATAACAGTGATCTGTCGTTTTCCAGGCCGTCGGAGAAACGATCCGGTAACAGGAAATACAGAATTTCGTCGCGCCAATCGGGTGGGGAATGGAAATAACTGAAATCTCCGGATGCCGCATGCTGAAGAATTTCGGTAACTATGTTTAAATTGTCAGGGCGGGGCTCTGTTATTAATTCAATAATTTCGGGCATTTTGCGCAGGAAGTTGATCGCAGGTTAAATTACACCCATTTGCATATACAATCCCAGAAAATCCCAGTGATTCCAGGCTTCCTGGATCTGGTCATTTTCAACCCTTACAATACTGACTCCCGAAAACCGAAAATCTTTGCCTTCGGCTTTGATGATTTTTGAAGCCGTGGCCTGGAAATCCTTTCCTGTATGTGGCATATATGCAGTGCACCTGGTGACCACTTTATCACCTTCTGAAATAATATCTTCAATTTCAATTTGGATACCAGGAAAGGCTTCAATGAAATGAGTAAAGAATTTTTTAAAACCATCACGACCCCTCACTTCATTTCCTTCTTCATCAAGCAAACCATGAGTAATACAGGTAGCTGAGAGATAAGTATCAATGGCATTGAAATCTTTCTTGTTCCATACATCATAGAACCAGTGTTTCAGCACGTCAGTGTTTTCCATATCAGTTTAATTTAGTGTTACCTGAAATTACAGTTTTCACATAATAGTCAGAAAAGATATTAATCTGACAACTTCGCCAATCCCTTTTAATTCCGGTCAATATGCCAACTGAATTCCGGTTTAGTTTTTCTAATTCGTATAATTATTTAGGGCCTGCTGTTTGAAATAGAGTACTTATCAGTTACGGATCTTACGATAAAATTCAGATTTAAACTGCAAGCCTTTCGGCTAAAACGGATGAAAACCCTTGCATGGCTGCAGATAAATTTCCCGTTTCTTCATTACCACGCCGTCGCTGCGCTGTGGCGGGCAGGCGCTCTTTCCGTATTCCCGTTTACCTCATTCCAAACTCAACGATAATGATATTTATAACAGATAGACGGTAAGCCGTTAAAGGCGGAAAGGAACGGTAAAAAGAGCGTTTTACTAATGACACTGTAGAAATTAAACAGGAACAAGACTTTCATCAAAATACAAAATCTTAGGTCATATGACTTAATCAGCAGGCCCTATTTAACTATGAAAAAGATCGGACTGGCTTTAATTTCATTAGCATTTCTTGTCAGCTTCCTGTTCTAAAAAAGAAAATCCGGATCCTGGCAATAATGCCGCCGCTTTTGAAATGGAAATCGACGGGGTTAAAACGCAGTTTACTATTGAATCTGCAACGCTTCTGAAATCAGAAAGTTTTGGTGAGAAGAGAATGGTATTTCAGCGATCTCCAACGACAAAAACACAAAATTTACGCTTACCATGGCACAGTCACCGCAAACCGGCGATGGTATGGACCTTAAAAATTACCTCGGGTAGCTTGGTACTGAAGATGATCCTTCCACACCGAATGTAGATGAAAGTTTCCCGGGTTTTGAAGGACTACAGTCCTATGGAACTAAAATGGGGCGAATTATGTTTTCGCATTGCATGTTCAGAAGGGAACCATCACTGTCAGTTCCTGTGACGCGACTAATAAAACCATTTCCGGGAGTTTCCAGGGCTTTGTAACAGATCTTACAGGCGATGACAAAGTAGTGTTTACAAACGGGAAATTTACCAACATAAAATATTCCGTTTACGAGCAGTAGGATATAAGCAATAAAAATAGAAAAGGCTGTACAATGGTTTTGTACAGCCTTTTTTATTTTCATTATAAACCGGATAACCTAAAGCGAAGCTTTGTCAGATGCAGTTGTTTCTTCACGAGGCCCCCGGAAAGCTTCTACATTTACCGGAAAATGCCTGCTATTACGGTTGGTTTGTTCAAACAGTTCTTTCAGCCAGATTGCTGTTTCCTCAAAACCTTTTCCGTCCTTTGAATCAAAATCATTCAGTATAAGACCGCTTGCCTCTTTCATCATCATTTGCGGATCATCAAGGTAATAGTAAAGAACAGCCAGGTTGAAATAGCTCGCATACCTGATTTTGCGGTCATGTTTACTTGAAGACGAATATCTTTTCTTGATGCTTTCAAAATAGCTGATTACCGGTTGTACCTCTTTGCGCAGGGTATCGATCGGGGTACTTGCATTCATCCTGAAAAACACATCATTCAAAGTAAGAAATGCTTTCCGGTGAGCATCGTATTCAGGATGGTTTTTACTGTCCACAATCCACATATGATCTTTTACATTAACAGCACGATAGCCATAGTCAGCACTCACACGGCTGCTCAGGTAATGCAGCGAAGTATTAAGCGATTTGCGATACAATTCACGTGTGAGCTTTACCGAGTTGGCAAGAAAATAACCAGAGGCTATCTGCTTTACCGGAAATTCAGGACCGGTATATGTTTTTTTATACTCTCTTGTATCGAGAATAACATCTTTTAAATGTGCGCCTTTATAGTCAGTTATCACTGCATGAGCGGCAAAACTATAGATCACTTCCTGCCGGTAGAAAATTTTAGTGCCCGTGATATTGCCGGATTTATCTTTTATATTTTCAACCCTTTCTTTGATAGTTACTGATTCGGGTAGCAGATCTTCTACAATTACTTTTATCAGAATATGACCGTTGGAAGTAAGTTTTTTCCAGCCCTCGAGTTCGATTGTCTGTTCAGGTTGCAATTCTTCCAGATAAGACCGCATCATGTTCGAGCCTTCCACTTCCACATTATAAGTATGATAGGTAGTATCTATCTGCACCTGAGGGAGAGCGCGGTATTGAGCGGTGAAATTAAATTTATCAAGGTCAACTTTCTTCTGGGCCGAAATAGCAAAAGGAACCAGAATCAGAATTAAGAGTATAGGTTTTTTCATGATAATGAAAATGGTATACAATAAAACGTTTGGCCCGGAAAAAAATTTCGGGAAAGAGAAACTGCTAAATCCGTATCTGCCAGCGATTTAGAAAATTTTAACCATTTTTTTTCACGAATTAATCAATATTTCGTGGGTAAGGGAACAGGTGTAAGAATCTGAGCTATTCAAACAATTGCAATTGTTTGGGACCAGGCAGAGGGCTTTTTTTCCCCGTCATTTCGATCGAAAAAACCGGCGAAGCTTCACTTCTTGAAGCCACATATATCATTGTGTTACCGGCATGCGGAGAGAAAGTATTTGTTACCAGCTGTGGATGATTATTTTCTTTTGAAAGATGAGAAAGTAAAAGATGAGACATATATGGTGGCCTGTGCTGAACAAATAAATCAAGCGCCTGCCTGTTGGAAAGATGCCCATGCCCACCGCGGATTCTTTTTTTGAGCATCAGCGGGTAGGAGCCGGTTTCAAGCATAATTTCATCGTAGTTGGTTTCCAGAAATGCAGCATGACAGCGACTGAAATGATGAATTACATTCTTACAAACACGACCGATATCTGTAAAAACACCAACGGTCACACCTGCATTGCTGATGGTAAAACTATGCGGATCGCAGGCATCATGAAATTTGCTGAATGGAGTTATAGTAAGATTTCCTGCCTGAACGGCTTCATCAGGTTTTAATTCCCGGAGCAAATGCGTTTTCACTGCAGGACAATAACCTGCAGTTTTTCCACTGATAAAAACCGGCAGATCAAATTTGGAAGAAATCGTTGCCACGCCCTTGATATGGTCAATATGTTCATGGGAAACGAAAATGGCTTTCACCGTTTTCATTGACAACCCAAGGTCCTGCATTCGGTGAATCGTTTCTCTGCAGGAGATCCCTGCATCAATCAGAACCGCGCTGGTTGCGGTTCCGATATAATAGCAGTTGCCATTGCTTCCGGAATTGAGCGAAGTAATATAAATTGCCATTGTCCGGTAAAGAAAATTCAATTGCAGGGATCAGCAAAAAAAATCAGGAAAGGATTATCAACAAAATGCACATATGGATAATTATGACCTGTCGTAGAATGCAGGTGGTTCAATGCATAATGATCGCAGGTATACATATGCCTGGCCGCGATGATAAACCTCGGATGTATTTTGGGAAAGGTTGGCCTACCGGGCATCAGATTACTTCTTCAAAAATTCAGACGGGATTTCATAAATATTCAAATATGAGGTGCAAGGGTTATTAAGAATCTGGTAAAAAGCTTCGCTAACTATTTAAATGGGCAGCCCCGGATTAGGGTCCGCTGATTAAGCGGAGTGTATCAATAGAATTATGCAGTTTTTTATATACAGCTTTGGTGTTCTTATCTTTTTTCAGCTGTTATTTTCTCTTCCTTGACTGATGTTTAACACTTGGAAAGGCCTGTCGGGTTGAGTTATTTTTGTACTGATTGATACCGGTATTAATAATTGTCCGCCAACGGCGGATCCGCGAAGTTAGCTAACTTTGTCCCAACGCGTCGGGACGGCGGCCAGATGGATATTAATAGCTGCCGCCAGGCTACACTGGCACACCTGCCATATTCATTTGCCAAAAATT
>JAATGW010000013.1 GCA_015654495.1 Chitinophagales bacterium | reverse complement strand
AATGCTTTGAAAGCAATACCACAGCCAATGTCTGCTGCTTACACCGGAAATCCCACATCGGTTGAAGAAGCATATAAGCAGGTGCAGAAACTGCTGACCCTGATAAAAACAGATGTAGCTTCGGCAACAGGTGTACAGATAACTTATATGGATAATGACGGCGACTAAGAAGCTGGCTGGCTGGTGGAACGAACCGGTTTCCATTGCGCCGCTGGTAACATTCAGGATCTGTTTTGGTATGTTGATGTTTATCAGCCTGGTGCGTTTCTGGTGGCGCGGCTGGGTCAGCACTGTTTATGTTGAACCGCAATTTCATTTTACCTATTCCGGATTTGAATGGGTGAAACCACTGGGCTTCGTCGGTATGCAGCTGCTCTTCCTTGTGATAATCATAGCTGCGCTGTTGATCGCCCTTGGGCTTTTCTACCGGATAGCCATAACCGTATTTTTTCTTGGTTTCACTTATGTTGAGCTTATCGATGTAACCACCTATCTCAACCATTACTATTTCATCAGCCTGGTGGCATTTATCATGATCTGGCTACCTGCCGCTGCTGATTTCTCACTCGATTGCAGGTTCAATAATAAAAAGAGACGCCTATTTGTTCCAGCGTGGACGATAGGATTATTAAAATTTCAGTTGGCCGTGGTTTATGTTTTCGCAGGCCTGGCAAAACTAAACAGCGACTGGTTATTGAATGCTGAACCCATGCGTACCTGGCTGCCGGCAAAAAGTCATTTACCCCTTGTCGGGAGATTTATGTACGATGAATGGATTGCCTATTTGTTTTCCTGGTTCGGTGCTGCATATGATCTGTTCATTGTATTTTTTTTACTGAATAGAAAAACCAGACCCGTAGCTTATGTATTTGTTTTGATTTTTCATGTTGCCACCGCCATATTCTTTCCCGCAATTGGTATGTTCCCCTATGTAATGATTGTAAGCAGTCTTATCTTTTTTTCTGCTGATTTTCATAACCGGATTCTATCCTTATTTCCCGCATATCGTAACAGGGCTGGTGCACGTGAATCGGAAACCGTTTATAAGTACAGGCATACCCAATGGCTTAATGGTGCTGTCATCATTTATATAGTAGTTCAACTTTTGATTCCACTGCGTTTTCTTGTATACCCCGGACATTTATTCTGGCACGAAGAGGGTTATCGTTTTTCATGGCGTGTGATGCTGATGGAAAAAGCTGGTATAGCCTATTTTACGGTGAAAGACAAAAGGAACGGTTCGTTTTATGAAGTAAACAATAAAGAATTTCTCACTCCGCTCCAGGAAAAAATGATGAGCACCCAACCGGATATGATCCTGAAATTTGCTCACTACCTTGCTAAGGTATATACAGGAAGAGGAGTACAGCAACCTCAGGTATTCGCCGAAGTATATGTTACACTCAATGGAAAACCATCTGCTTTATTCATCGATTCCACTATTGATCTTTTAACCGAGAAACCAGGCTGGAAACATTATAGCTGGGTTCTTCCATATAGAAAATAAAGAGCTTAAGAATGAAAAGTGCTGTTGTATTGATATTTGTTTCGTTTCTTTTTATGTCATTTTCGCTGCAGGCGCAAAATCAGTTATCCGTTTCCGGTACGATTCGGTCAGGCAACGAACCGATATCTGGCGCCACTGTATCGATTCCGGTTCTCGGAAAAACATTGGTGAGTAATGACAATGGTTTTTTCAGGTTCGGTAAACTGCAGGCAGGTAGCTTTGAGATCATCATAACTTATTCCGGTTTCAACACCTATCAGCAAAAGATTGACCTCACCGACAAACCGATTGTACTTGATATAAACCTGGAAGCCGATAGGAACAGGTCTCTGGAAGAAGTTGTTATCCGTGATTTCAAAAGTGAATCTGTATCCGGAAAGCTGAGCGATATTTCCGGCACTTCGATTTATGCTGGTAAGAAAACTGAATTCATCAACCTGAAAAATATCAATGCCAATCTTGCCACTAATAATACCCGCCAGATCTACGCCCGCGTTCCCGGTCTTAATATCTGGGAATATGACCGTGGTGGCTTACAATTGGGTATCGGCGGGCGCGGATTGAGTCCCAATCGTTCTTCCAATTTTAATATCCGCCAGAACGGATATGATATCAGCGCCGATGCGCTAGGCTATCCCGAGAGTTATTACACTCCTTCAACAGAAGCGCTGGAAAAAATTGAAATCATCCGTGGTGCCGCAAGTCTGCAGTACGGACCTCAGTTTGGCGGGCTTGTAAATTTTGTGATGAAAGAAGGACCGCGTGATAAACCTTTTGAAATTACGAGCAGACAGAGTTTCGGATCATTTAATTTCTTCAACAGCTTCAATAGTATTGGCGGCACCGTTGCTAAGAACAAACTAAATTATTATGCTTTCTATCAGTTTAAAACCGGCGATAGCTGGAGGCCGAACAGTCATTTTGACCAGCATAACGCATATGCACAGTTGAGTTACGCCTTTACTGAAAAACTCAAAGTTTCTGCTGCTTATACTTTTATGAAATACCTCGCGCAGCAACCCGGAGGTTTAACAGATCAGCAATTTGAAGAGGATCCATCAGTATCCAACCGGGCACGAAACTGGTTCCAGGTAAACTGGAATCTGATTAATCTGAATCTGGATTATACATTCAACAAAAATACAAGGCTGAACTGGCGCAACTATACATTACAGGGTGGCCGCGATGCATTGGGAATTCTTACCTATATCAATCGCCCGGACTATGGCGGGAACCGCGATCTGATGATGGACAAGTACAGCAATTTCGGTTCAGAGCTCCGGGTTATTCATCAATACACTTTATTCAAACAGCAACGCAGTACATTTCTCGCTGGTATGAGATTGTACCATGGTTTAACTGACAGAAAACAGGGAGATGGAAATGATGGCAGTGGACCTGATTTTAATTTCACCGGAACAGAACCGAATAAATCGGATTATGAGTTTCCGGGAAGCAATCTCGCTTTTTTTGCAGAAAATAATTTCAGCATCAATAAACACTGGAGTGTAACACCCGGCCTTCGTTTTGAACATATCAATACCAAAGCCCAGGGCTATTATTACAAAAACAATATTTTCATTCCTGACGACAAGATCCAGGAATCAAAATCTGATCCCCGTTCCTTTTTACTTCTCGGGCTCGGCAGTACCTGGAAATTCGGCAATGGTCTGGAATTCTATGCAAATATTTCACAGAATTACCGCTCTATCAATTTTAATGATCTCCGGATCGTGAACAATAATGCGAAAGTTGACCCAAATCTGAAAGATGAAACCGGTTACAATATGGAACTAGGCTTCCGCGGGAATTTCAATAACTGGTTCTACACGGATGTAAGTCTCTTCTACCTGAAATATAATGACAGGATCGGATCAATCTTCACGACTGATACCAGTTTTATGACCTACCGGCTCAGAACAAATGTATCTGACAGCCGTAACCTGGGCCTCGAGCTATTGTTTGAAGGTGACATCTTAAAAGCGATCAGCCAGGGATACTCAAAATACAAACTACTCCTGTACACGAATTTTTCGTTGATTGATGCCCGTTATGTACATACAAAAAACACGGCGATCGACGGTAAGCTGGTTGAGAATGTTCCTCCTGTAATGGTGAGAACCGGGCTTAGTTTCGGGAATCAACGCTTTAATATCAGCTACCAGTTTTCCTGGCAGGCAAAGCAATATTCCGATGCCACAAATACGGAAGAAACACCTACAGCGGTTGACGGAGCCATCCCCGCCTTTTCTGTAATGGACCTGAGTGTGAGTTATAACTGGCGCTGGTTCACGGTCTATACGGGCATCAATAATCTGGCGAATGCAAGCTATTTTACTCGCAGGGCCGATGGCTATCCCGGACCAGGAATTATTCCTGCTGACATCCGTAATTGGTATGCGACACTACAGTTTAAGTTATAGGTACAGAAAAGCCGGATTGATAAAAGCAGGGTAAAAAACCATCACCGGGCGTATTTTTCTCATTTCTCTATTAATTCTATACAAATAGTGAAATTTGTGTCAAGGTTGCCCGGCCGACATTTTTACACGCCCTTTTCTGTTAAATTTAGCTTATCATGACTAACCAGAATATCAAGCCATTGGCTATGGACAGCAGCCTGTTCAATCATATTCTTCAAAAGCAAAGTGGAGCCGGAGCTGTTCCTGCCAATGAAAAAATTGCAACGTGGGCGTCGACATTAATCAGTTTGATTTACCCCGAACTTTCATCAACGGTGCATGAAGATATTGAGGCGCTCGAAAATGATTTTGAGCAACTGAAACTGGAGCTGATAGAAATGCTTCATTTGACTAAAGAATGTAGTCGCTGTGATATTGAAAGTATTGCGCATTTATTTTTTCAATCCCTTCCGGAAATTTATCGTTTACTCAATACCGATATAGAGGCAATTACCAATGGTGACCCTGCAGCAAAAAGTGAATTTGAAGTGATCAGGGCTTATCCGGGTTTTATTGCTATGAGCTATTACCGCATCGCGCATCAACTGTACAAACTTGATGTGCCGTTAATTCCAAGGATACTTACTGAGCAGGCGCATTCCAAAACCGGGATTGATATTCACACAGCTGCAGAAATTGGCGAATACCTGATGATCGATCACGGTACAGGCATTGTGATCGGGGAAACAGCACAAATTGGTAACTATGTAAAAATTTATCAGGGCGTTACTTTGGGTGCATTGAGTGTGGATAAGAAAATGGCCTCGCAGAAAAGGCATCCGACTATTGAAGATCATGTTATTTTATACTCAAACGCCACCATCCTCGGTGGTACTACCATTGTAGGGAGGAACAGTATTATCGGAGGTAATGTCTGGCTCACCAAATCTGTTCCGGCCGGTTCTTTTGTTTATCATAATCCTGATGTGGTAGTGGAAGAAAGAAGAATAAAATCTGTTTAAAAAATGACTTCAGTTATTGATATCATCGGCAACACGCCAATGGTGGAGTTGCAACGTCTGAATAAAAATCCTGCAGTAAAAATATTCGCGAAGCTCGAAGGAAATAATCCTGGTGGAAGTGTGAAAGACCGGCCGGCATTGAATATGATCCGGATGGCAATGGAGCGCGGCGAAATCAACCGCAATACCAAACTTATTGAAGCTACCAGCGGCAATACAGGGATTGCTCTTGCATTGCTGGCAAATCTTTATGGCGTATCTATTGAACTGGCGATGCCATCTACGTCTACCCGTGAACGTGTGGTGACAATGGAAGCTTATGGGGCCAAAGTGACATTACTCGATTCAATTGAAATCTGCCGCGATTATGCGGAAGAAAAAGCCGCTACCGGCGAATTTCATATCCTCAACCAATTTGCGAATCCTGATAATTACATGGCACATTATAAGACTACTGGTCCTGAAATATGGCGGGACACTGAAGGTTCAATAACCCATTTTGTAAGTTCAATGGGAACCACGGGTACGATTATGGGATGTTCCAGGTTTCTGAAAGAGAAGAACAGCGCCATTCAGATTATCGGATGCCAGCCAACAGAAAACTCTTCGATACCTGGTATCAGAAGATGGCCTGTTGAATACCTGCCGAAAATATTTGAACCTGAGAGAGTGGACAGGGTGTTGGATATTTCCCAGGAAGAAGCGGTGGCAATGACAAGAAAGCTTGCAAAAGAAGAAGGAATATTTGCTGGGATGAGCTCTGGCGGAGCGGCTTCTGCAGCCTTACGTGTAGCTGCTGAACTTGAAAGCGGCACGATAGTTTTTATAGCCTGCGACCGCGGCGACAGGTATTTGAGCAGTGATCTTTTTGGGTAAGTGTTGTTTTACGTTATACGTTATACGTTTTACGTTATACGTCTAACTGAAAAGTAAAACCCAAAAACTTTCAAAGGCTGACTATTATAAAACAGCGGTTACGCGTTCCATATTCCACGTAAAACGTATAACTTAAAACGTATAACCGCTGTTCTCTTTTCTTTGAACTGTCAACGACTCCAGACTCCAGACTCCAGACTCCCGACTACCTCTGTCCTCTCGACGCTCTCATCCTGTCTCTCCTGGCTTGTTCCCAGGCTTTGAACTGGGTAAACTGATCACCGTTGAATACCTTTTTCAGTTTTTCATCTCTTTCACTTGTCCTGGTTTCCATTACTGTACGATCAGGAGGAGTTCCGGCTGCACGCAATTCATCCATGCTTTTGTAATAGTCGGTAAAAATGGGCTCTGCTAATTTACTCTGGGCTTCATCAAGTTTAAGATTAACCTTCAAAGTATCCATTGTCATTTTTACTCTTTCTTCAACTGTTCTGCGTTGACCACCCTGGGCCATTGCTGAACCTGCACCAATAATTAAAATACAGAATAGCCAAATGATTCTTTTAGTCATATGATTTATTTTTTAGAGTTTTAAGTTTTACGTGGCAAGTACATTTCAATTCAATAACACATTCGGGTTTTCAGGTTAGGTTGTTAAGTTATCAGATTGTCAGGTAACCAGGTTTATTTGAGAACGCCCTATTTAGTTCTGTTCTGATTAAAACATACAACATAGAACCTGATAACTTAATAACCTTACAACCTTATAACCTGTTGAGTCAGGTTAAAAGAATTTTAGATCGGTCTGGTTTTGGTAGAGTTATTTCTTGCCTGGATGGGGCCCCTTATTCCAGCCCTCTTTTCTATTCATCATTTGCGGAACCAGGGTGTCATATTTCACCTGTTGTTCAGGAGTGAGAATTTTCCTGAGTTCTCTGAAATGCCTGAACATCATTTCATCAGACAATTTGTTTTTTTCTGCAAGGCGGGTTGTTAATGCATTTAGCGAATTATCGTCAAACGAAGGGTTATTGATCTGACTATATAAGCTATCCTTGGTCTTCCTGATTTCATCCCAAAGAGGTTTAATATTTTTCAGGTGCGTTTCTTTGAGAGCTTTGTGTTCTGCTTTCTGTTGTTCTGAGAAACCAAGTTCCGTACTCAGGAAACCAGCTGCGGGGGTTTGGGGCGTTTTTGTAGAAGGTTGCTTTTCACCAAAAACAAAAAATGAGAGAAGCAAGGTGATATTCGCAATCAAAAGAAATCCCAAAAGGAAAAGAAACCATTTATTTTTTGTGATGTTATTCATGGCGTCTCCTCAGGATTTTCGTAAATAGTCGGATTCAGGTTTGAATATTCAATCGCGAGCATCTGGGTACTTTCTTCTGCCGCAATCTCTTTTTGTTCAATTTTGTTTAAGAGGATATAACCATTCAGCAGCAATACAAAAAGTCCTGTTGCCAATACAAAGGCCGGCCTTGTCACAAACCGCGTCACCTGTTGCATATAGGAATTCTCAGTACGTGCCATCCTTGCCTGAAGCCGGGTGAAGAAGAAAGGAGCAGGAGCTGCTTTCTCAAGTCCATCCAGACTCGCCAGGATTTTTTCCAGATCTGCTTCGTTTTTTGAATTGTTGCTCATACTGATTATATATAGATGTCAAATTAAAAAAAAAATTGCGCTATCTGCTTTCAATGTAGTGGTCTTTCAACATTTTTTTAAGATTCTGTCTCGCGCGATGAATAAGGCTTTCCACAGCTGCCACTGTTGTTTCCATAACCTGCGCCACTTCCTGGTAGCTAAGCCCATCCACTTTATGAAGACTAAATGCAACCCGTTGATTTTCAGGCAATTTTTTAATAGTTGCCAATAACAGGCGGGCATTTTCCCGATTGTCCAGCTGAACTCCGGGGTGAACGAAATCCGCAGGATCGTGCCTTGGCTGATTATTCTCACCAAAAAGACTGGTCACAAAGGCAAATCTCTTTTTCCTCTTCTTTTTCCTGAGAAACTCAAGGGCAGTAGTTACCGCAACGCGGTATAGCCACGTGGAGAACGCCGATTCGCCTTTAAACTGGTGAATCGATTCAAAAACTTTTATAAATACTTCCTGGGAAACATCCTCAGCATCCTCTGCATTCTGCAGAAGGCCAAGCACTGTATTGTAGACCATTCCCTGCCTGGTTTCTACAATTTCCCTGAAAGCAGACTCCTCCCCTTGCTTTAACCGATCAATTAAAAGCTGTTCAACCAAACCCTGAATTTTGTGTTTGCGAAGCTATTTCTTTACGAAGTTCTTAAAACGCCACGTAAAGGTAAGCATGAAATATTGCTGCAAAACACGGGTACGGAGATCTTCCACATAACTTTCGGTTACTGTTCGGTTTATGCTCCTGTTTTGTTTGAGCAGATCGAATACAGATAACCTGAGTTCACCCATATCATTTTTCAGGAATTTTTTGGCGACGGCCATATTCCACAACCAGAAGTTTTGATTAAATCCGTCGGTAAGGCCACGGTATAAACGGTTGGTAAGGTCGTTCTGCAAAACCCAGCCATCTTTTGTCATTAAATTGAACTGCACGCCTGCAGACTGAGAAAAATAATTATAGTTCTGATCCGGCTGATAGCTGTTTTTTACCTTATTGTAATTTGCGCTGTAATTGATGTTGAAATCAACTCGTTCACTAACATTACTCGCTACTACAAAGCCTGCATTATAATTTGTTGTGTTGGTGATATTGTCCACATTATTCACGATGCCCGGCGACTTAATCCAGTTTACTCCCGCATTTAAGTTAAGATTGGACTTTATGAATTTCATCGGTGTTCCAAATGTGAAAAAGGAACGGACACTATAATAACCATCAAGGTTTACCGGAGTAGAAAGTTGAGAACCCTGGTATAAGGTAACCGTTGGTGTTAGTACGGAATCTTTTGTTGCAATAAAGGTGGCATTCGAAACAAAATCATCTGTTCTTGTTACAAATACATTGGCAAAGAAACTCTGTGATTGTGCACTGTTGGTATAGTTGTATCTCGCGGAGAGGGTATGTCCGTAAGATTGTTTGAGCTCACTATTACCTTTCGAAAGAAATAATGGATTGGTATTGTTAATTACTTCCTGCAGCATACCGACTGAAGGGAGCTGGGTACTCGCTCTGTACTGGATGCGCAGGTTCGATTTTACAGAGAAACGATAATTGATCATCGCATTCGGAAGCACGTTAAAAAAACTCCGGCGGATATCTGTAGTATAAGGATATTGCTGATCATTATCCAGCACCGAATTCTGTACAGAAACACCCAGGTTGAACATCTTATTCCGATCCCCCTTTCTTATGCTTATTCCACCGTTTTGAGTTGATGTATTACTGATAAATGAGTTTGATAAACTGGTGTCCAGAAAAACATATTTACCTGTCGCGTCATCAAAATGATAAGTGAGTTGATCTGAAACGCTTTTTGTCCAGGAAGGGTTATAATTGATCTGCAATTGTGTATTCTTACCCAGTGGTTCAGTATATACCAGATTAACTCTATAATTATTTCCATTGCGATCCTGGTCGGAATACTGCTGCAGCGTATCATTCACAACTGTTCCCTTGTAGTATGTGTTGAATGAACTGACATACTGGTCGCCATCACTTTCATTCCATCCGGTATTAAAACCAGCGCTGAAACTCCGCCCCCTTTTTTTGAAAGCGTGCCGGTACAGAATATTATTGGTGATATTATAGCCTGATGTTGTTCTGTTTGTCGAATTTAATAAAGTGCTGATCAGGTCATTTGAACTGAAATAGTTTTTCCCGGCAAGGTCAGAAGAAGCTTTATTTCGCTGAAAATTAACCGATGGTGTAATGATAAGCTGATTGGCTGAATCAAACTTATGTTCCAGGCGCATCTCAATCCTGTGATTGAAATTCTGGGAATTGGTTGAATTCACTTCATCATAGTATTGTGAAGTTTCTGGCGTAACAAAATACTGGCGGTTTGTTATTTCTTCGTTACTGTTATTGTTATTGTTGAAAAAATAACTTGCAGTGAATTCAGTTTTTTTGCTCCAGAGATCATTATAATTTATACCAAATGAATTTGTTTTACTGATCCCGTCCTGCTGGCCTATCAGAAAATTATTCTGGTTAGCGCCTCCCCCACCCTGCTGACCTCCGCCACGTCCACCTCCACCGCCACGGTTCCCGCCACCACCCCGCGATTGGCCGGATCCGTTACTTACAACACCTAATAAATCCTGTGAGGAAAAATTCTGCTGATTGATATTATTGGCCATGCCTATCAATGCGATACGCCGGGTTCCGTTAAACAGATTTACATTACCGCCGGCGCTGTAACGGTCGTTTGTGCCATAGCCGCCATATAATTTACCGAACTGACTGTTACGCATATCCGCTTTTGTAACAATATTGATCGCTTTTGTAGTCTGACCATCATCAAAACCTGTGAACTGCGCCTGATCGCTTAACCGGTCAAATACCTGAATCTTATCAATTACTTCGGCGGGAAGATTTCTGAGTGCAAGTGTAGCATCATCACCAAAATACTGACGGCCATCAATAGTAACACGACGTACATCTTCGCCCTGGGCTTTCACAGTTCCGTTTTCTACGCTCACGCCAGGCATCTTCTTGATCATATCTTCTGCATTCGCATCCACATTTACTTTGTACTGACTGGCGCTGTATTGAAGCGTATCTCCTTTTTGCTGAACCGGCGGCGCTTTGCTCACAATTGTTATTCCTGCGAGATCTTTAACCTGCCTTCCAGCCTGTAATACGCCAAGGTTAAGCGGCTCACCTGTAAACTTTACCGGCTGCGAAAAGGAAGAAAAATCGATATAGGAAAAATAGAGTGTATAGTTTCCAGCTGTGAGCGACTGAAATGCAAAATGACCCGTACGATCAGTAACTGTGATATGTTTATTTGTTGAGTCTGTTGTTGAAACCAGCCTGACCGTTGCACCTGCCAAAGCAGTCTTGGATGTCGAATCATTGATAATACCGCGTAACGCAGGTAGTCCCTGACTGAAAACGGGATTGATAATTAATGCAGAAGCAAAAAAAATCAATCCGTAAATGAGCAGACCCCTTAGTTGCATGAAAATTTAGATGTTTATTCCGGGAAAAACCTTCGCGGATGAGAAACAGCGAGAGAAAGAGGAAGAGCAAGAGGAGAAAACAGAAACAGATACAGAATGGGTTGTCGGGTTATCAGGTTATCAGGTT
>JAATGW010000774.1 GCA_015654495.1 Chitinophagales bacterium | reverse complement strand
TTGCTGAGCGATTCCTGTCTATAAGATCAAAAGAACTGGCAAGATGAATATTTCAACAGCACAGGATATTTTTGCGCGCGTTCGCAACGGCTGGGTAAGGAGTACCTGGGCCGCATGTATTGTGCTTGCTACAGCCATTGCCTGTATTGCCATTTGTGTTTTGTATTTCTATTATGCAGTTTCTCTTTGGTGGATAATTCCGGCGCTTTTCTGCATTGCTGTAATTCTTATTTTTCTTGACAAATCCTGGCGGATCAACGACCATGATATTGCAGGTTATCTGGATAAAAAATTCCCTGAACTTGAAGAAAGTACACTGCTGGTTTTATCTGATCCGCAGGAACTGAATCTGCTGCAGGGTTTCCAGGCAGAAAGAACAAAAAAGAAGTTGATAGAATTAGCGCATCCGCAGAAATTGAATCCGAGATTAAAATCTGCTGCTGTTATGTTGATATGTTCTGTAGCAGCAACTTTATTTCTTTTGATTTTGAAAAGTAAAAGTGCAGGTGATCAGTCAACAGACCGGATAAGTTCTGCGGGAAAGACTATTGTGGCAGTGAGAACAAGATCTTCGATCGCAGAAATAAAAACTACGGTACAACCACCGGCTTACCTGAATGCGAAGACATTTATTCAATCAGGGGGACCGGTACATGCGCTCGCCGGTTCAAAACTTTCCTGGGAAGTAAGGTTATCGAAACCTGTTTCAGAATTAAAAATGACTATCAATGATGTAAAGCGGGTTAGCTTTTCTGCAGATAAAGATTCCACTATCTGGGATGTACAAATGCAGATGCCGGCACGGGGATTTTATCAATTGACCTCGCCTGATTTTGAATCGCCGCTATATCAGCTGGAAACCATTACTGACAGGCCACCGGAAGTGAGGGTACAGTCGCCGCAACCGGATTTGCTTATAAAATTTGGTCAGCCGGAAAAATGCAGGCTCACTGCATTGTTAAAAGATGACTACGGAATTGGCAATGCAAAGATTTCGGCTACGGTTTCCCGTGGTAGTGGCGAAGCTGTTAAGTTTGAACAGAAATCAATTCCTTTGAATCTCAGTTTTGCTGAGCGGGCCCGGGAGTATACAATCAATCAAACTATAGATCTCAGGTCGCTCGGAATGATTCCGGGTGATGAGTTATATCTTTTTGTTACAGCAATTGACATTCTCCGCCAGGAAACCAGGTCAGATATTTTCCGGATAATTCTTGAGGATACGGCTCAATTGTTCAGCATGGAAGGACTTAATTCCGGTCTTGATATTAAACCGGAATTTTTCAGGAGCCAGCGACAGATCATCATTGAGACCGAACAGCTGTTGCGCGATAAAAATTCCATGACGGCAGAAGCATTTAAAGAAAAGAGCAATTCCCTTGGCATCGATCAGAAATTACTCCGGCTCAGGTATGGAAAATTCCTTGGCGAAGAAGCAAGCACCTATGAAAGCGGAGGTGCTGAAGAGGGTCACGAAGAACATAATCAGACATCAAATGAAAAAAAAACAGCTGATATAATAAGTGAGTTCGGTCATAGTCACGACAATGCGGAGGATGCGACTTATTTTGACGCTGAAACAAAAAAGCAATTACGTGCGACCCTCAATGAAATGTGGAAATCGGAATTGCAGCTGAGAACTTTTCTGCCGAAAGATGCATTGCCATTTGAATACGAAGCGTTGCGGCTTTTAAAAGACCTGCAACAAAAATCACGGGTATATGTCGCGAAAACAAATTTAAAAACAACTCCGCTTAAACCAGAAACCCGCCTTACCGGCGACCTGAAAGATATCATTCAGCCTGTTTACCATTTCAATTATGAATTCAAACCGGCTCCTGAAGACCCGGTGCGCGAGTCACTTGGAATATTTTCAGATATCAAAGCCGGTTTGGGTTATGATGCAGATGATCTGGAACAATTGAAAAAAGCACATCAGGTTTTAAGCCGTTATGCAATGGATGAGCCTTCCCTTTATCTCTCAGCATTAAAATCGTTCAGGGAAATATTACCTGCTTTGGAAGAGCAAAAACCATTTTCAACCAGCGCATTGGTACAGGTCGAAAAAGCATTTCAACGTTTGCTCTCAATACCGGGATCACTTCCTTTGGTACAAAAAAACCCAGCTGATGATCTGTCGGGTAATTATTATAAAATGCTTCAAAAGAATATGCATTGATGATGTGGAGCAAACTATTGCCTCTTTTTGCAATTCTGATTGCTGCATCGGTGCTGGTTTATCGCGAATATAATCGCAGAAACAAATCGAGGCTATTGCTCAGGGTTATTGCTGTTATTACTGTTATTCTCTGCCTGAGTTTTTTAATCTTTCCAATAAGCTGGTTGCAGAAATCAGCGAATCCCGAAGCTGAAAAGGAAACAGCAATTCTTATTACCAGTGGTTATAATCCTGATAGTGTGAAAGCATTCACATACGGCAAACAGGATATGCCGGTTTATACATCTGATGATTTATACAGGCTTGACCCGGCTTTATCCCGGATTCATATATTCGGATATGGGCTGTCACCAGGCAGTTCGCCATTACCGGAAAACCTTAGTTTTATTTTACATGCGCCACCTGAAAATGGAATCGTATCAGCTGACTGGAACAGAAAATTATCAGCAGGTGAATTGTTGAAAGTGCAGGGCAGGTATATTAATAAATCAAAAGAGCCGGTAATCATTTATCTGCAGGGTTTTGATACTATGCTTGATTCGGTTAAAATAAACAGCAGCATAACAGAACAATTTGAACTTACGACGATTCCCAGATTTAAGGCTAAGTCCATTTTGCGCTTACTTGCAGTTCAAAACAGAGATACAATTGAAATTAATCCGGTTCCGGTAACAGTAACAGAGGCGCAGAAGCCCTCCATACTTTTTTTGTCGTCCTCACCGGATTTTGAACAGAAATTTTTTCAACAGTGGCTGGCAGATCAGGGCTATGGCCTGGTAGCCAGAAACAGAACAAGCAAAGACAAAACGGAGAAGAAGTATTTTAATGCACCCGGATTGAATGCAGAGCGGATCAGTTCTGACCTATTAAAAGCTGTTCGTTTGGTGATAAGCGATGCAGGTGAAATGAACCGCCTTTCGCAGGCAGAGAAACAAAATATCACCGAAGCTGTTTCCGCTGGCAGGATAGGATTGCTGATCAGAACGGATAGCACTTTTCCTGAAAGTCCTTTATTACGGGGCAGATTTTCTATAAAAAAGACAGGTCGCCAACTACAGTCTGTCGTAATGAAACCGTATGACAGGTCTGACTATATTTCCATTCCATTTGATGGACAAATGAATTATATAAATGCAGGTAATGGGCTTCGGCCTGTTGTTACTGATTCAGCTGGGATTAGTCTGGTAAGTGTTTATGAATATGGGGCTGGGAAAATTGCGCTTTCAACAATGCCGGATCTGTATTCTTTGATACTTTCAGGAAAGAAAAGCGGGTATGCAGATCTCTGGACAGCGATACTCAACTCTTTGTATTCAGAAAGAGATGCCGGGTTGGATTTTCGGTTGTATCCTGCATTTCCGCAGGTTTATCATCCCATAAATATTTCTGTTATTTCTCCCACGGACGCTGCTCCTGATTTACACTTCGGAAACAGCTAAATTGCCCTCAGGCAGGATGCGGATCTTATAAATTTTTCAGAAGGCATTTGCTGGCCTGATAAGGAAGGGTGGAATAAATTGCTCTCTG
>JAATGW010000565.1 GCA_015654495.1 Chitinophagales bacterium | reverse complement strand
GACGAAGACCCGATGAATAAATTGATAAAAATCGACCGGGATTCAGATGTAAAAGTTACCGGCATCTTCGAAGATCTGCCGGACAATACTTCTTTCCGGGAGATAAAAATAATGCTGCCATGGGAACTCTGGCTGATCCGGAATCCATGGGCAAAAACGATGACCGAACCCTGGGGAAGCAATTATTCTCAAACATTTGCGCAGATAGCTGATAATGCAGATATGGAAAGAGTTTCTGCAAAAATCAGGAACGTGAAATTGAACAATGTAAGCAAGGGTGAAGCAAAATACAAGTGGGTAGTTTTTCTCCAGCCCATGAAAAATTGGAACCTGTACAACGAATTCAAAAATGGTATCAATACCGGAGGAAATATTCAGTATGTATGGCTATTCGGCATCATCGGAATTTTTGTACTGATTCTTGCCTGTATCAATTTCATGAACCTCGCAACAGCAAGGAGCGAAAAAAGAGCGAAGGAAGTAGGTATCCGGAAAGCAATTGGTTCATACCGCTGGCAACTGATCACCCAGTTTTTTTCTGAATCCTACCTGGTAGTTTTATTGTCCTTTGTGCTGTGTCTTATGCTTGTCTTTTTGCTGCTGCCTGTATTTAATGAAGTAGCAGGAAAAAAAATTCAGATGCCCTGGGCTGATCCGGGTTTCTGGATTCTCAGCCTCCTGTTCATTACAATAACCGGATTGCTTTCGGGTAGTTATCCTGCACTATACCTTTCTTCCTTTAAACCGCTGAAAGTGTTGAAAGGAACATTCCGCGTAGGGAGGTTTGCATCAATTCCGCGTAAAATTCTGGTGGTAACACAATTCACTGTTTCCGTAATGCTGATCATTGGTGCCGTAATTGTATATCAGCAAATACAATATGCGAAAGACCGTCCTGTTGGTTACAATTCTAATGGGCTGATCAATATCGGCATGGAAAAGGAAATACAGGAGCATTTTGATGCAGTGAGGACTGAGCTGAAAAATGCCGGAGCTATAGAAGAAATGGCAGCGTCCAACAGTACTCTGACAGGCGTATGGAATACCAATGGCGGATTCGACTGGGAAGGAAAAGATCCTGCTATGGCTGTTGATTTTCCCAACAACTATGTAACCTTTGAATTTGGAAAAACGGTACAATGGAAAATAAAAAAAGGACGCGATTTCTCAAAAGATTTTGCAACAGACTCTGCCGCGTTCATCATTAACGAATCAGCTGCAAGGTTTTTGGGATTAAAAGAACCCGTAGGTAAAATCCTGAAGTGGAATGATCAGCCATATACTATTATTGGAATTGTGAACGACATTATGCAGGAATCCCCGTTTTATCCTGTGCGTCCAACATTATATCATATCGGGTCCTTTGACAATATGTTCAACCTGATCCTTAAATTAAATCCCAGGCAGAGCACCAGTCAATCCTTAAGCGGCATCGAAAAAATCTGGAAAAAATATGTTCCGGATATGCCCTTCGACTACAAATTTATTGATGAAGAATACGGAAGTAAATTCAGGGCAGAAGAACGAATAGGAAAATTGTCAAATTATTTTGCAGTGCTGGCAGTTTTTATTTCCTGCCTGGGTTTATTTGGTATGGCAAGTTTTGTTGCCGAACAGCGAACCAAAGAAATCGGTATCCGCAAAGTATTAGGCGCAAGTGTTGTTAATCTCTGGCGCCTGCTCTCAACAGAATTTTTCCTGTTAGTGCTTTTATCATGCATAATCGCTGTTCCGATAGCCCGGTATTATCTCAATAGCTGGCTTTCGAATTACGATTACCGTGTTGAAATAAAATGGCAGGTATTTATGCTGGCTTCGCTGGCAGCCCTGATTGTTACTTTATTAACGGTGAGTATGCAGGCGATTAAAGCAGCGCTGGCGAATCCGGTGAAGAGTTTGCGGTCTGAATAGGCAGTAGACGGTAGGCAGTAGAAAGGCAAGAGGCAAAAGGCAAAAGTAACAGCCAGTGGGGAGAAAGGAGTAGAGAGGGGTGATTGGGTTGAAGTTATACGTTAAACGTTTAACGTTATACGTTCAACGTTTAACGTAAACAGCCAGTGTGAAGGAGATAGTCTGGAGATATCCTAACTGAAAAATACCGATATATGTATGTGTTATTAAAGAAGAAGACGGCAGGCGAATCAGGCAAGAGGCAAAAGAAACAGCCAGTGAGGAGTGAGGAGTAGAGAGGGGTGATTGGGTTGAAGTTATACGTTAAACGTTTAACGTAAACAGCCAGTGGAAAGTGGATAGTAGTGGGGATGGCTTAAGCGAAAAACAACGCTGTGGGCTATGTTAACAGCGATTTTTGTATTGCAGGTCGCTCGTAAAGTGTAAACACTAAATGCACGGCACTAAAACCTATCCACTAACCACTTCTACTGCCTACCGTCTACTGCCTACTGCCTTGCTATGAACTACGAACTATGAACTATGAACTATGAACTAAAAACTAAAAACATGTTCAAAAACTATTTCAGACTTGCCTTGCGGAATCTTGCAAAAGACAGGCAATTCAGTTTGCTTAACATCATTGGTCTGACGACAGGTCTTGCTTGTGCCTTATTAATTTATTTGTGGGTAAACGATGAATTAAGCATAGACAAGTTTAATGAACAGGACAGTCGATTATATGAAGTAATAAAGACTGCTCCAAATGCGGATGGAACTATTGCCACATTTCCCTATACCCAGGGTCTGCTCGCGCAAACTATGGCAAAAGAATTATCTGAAGTGGAATATGCAGTTGCTGTACGTCAGCAGAGTCCGGGCATTCTTTCAGTAGATGAAAAACACATTCAAGCAAGTTCAAGCTTTGTTGGAAAAGATTTTTTCAATGTGTTTTCGTACGAGGTCATTGAAGGAAACAGAAATACCGTATTGGAAAACAAATACGGCGTGTTACTGTCAGACAAACTTGCTTTGAAATTATTCAATACCACAAAAAACATCATAGGCAAAACTTTTTCCTGGCAAAGAGGTGCGTTTACAGGCTCGTACATGATTGCTGGTGTCTTCAAATCTCCACCTGCAAATGCCACCGATCAGTTTGACATGCTATTTACTTTCGATCTTTATGCAACAAAAGAAGGAGAAGACATAGCATTCTGGGGAAGCAACAGCATGAATACCTATCTTCTTTTGAAAAAAGGAACAAATATCAACGCCTTCAATAAAAAGATCAGGGATTTTACCAAAGAAAAAATCAAAACACTTTATAAAGACAGTGAGATGTTGAAATGGGAAGGCGATCTGTTTCTTCAGCGCTTTTCAGACAGGTATTTATACAACAATTTTGAAAATGGTGTACAGGCCGGCGGCAGAATTGCTTATGTAAAACTATTTTCCATCATTGCTATTTTCATTCTTGTAATTGCCTGTATCAATTTTATGAATTTGTCTACGGCAAGAGCATCCAAACGACTTAAGGAAGTCGGAATAAGAAAAGTTGTAGGAGCAAGCAGGCAATCTCTTATTCTTCAATATTTAGGTGAATCGATCCTGATGGCTTTTTTATCCTTGTTTATTGCATTGATGCTTGCGGCTTTATTACTTCCTGCATTCAGAGAGATTACCGGGAAGGAAATCAGTCTTCACCTGAACACAGGTCTTATAATAACCGTTGTAGGAATTACCCTTGTAACAGGTCTTCTTGCAGGCAGCTATCCTGCATTGTATCTTTCAGGATTCAAGCCTGTATTGGTATTAAAAGGCAAGCTGACTACATTATCTGGAGAATCATGGATCAGAAGAGGATTAGTTATATTTCAATTTTCTATTTCTGTTATACTGATTGTTTCAGTACTGGTTATTTATCAGCAGATGAAATTAATTCAGTCTACCAATCTTGGCTTCAGTAAGGATAATATTCTACGTTTTTCAAATGATGTAAACCTCCGGAAAAATCTTTCTCCTTTTCTTGCAGAAATAAGAAATATTCCATCGGTTATAAACGCTACAGACGCCAATGGGGATTTCTTTGGTAGTTCATCCCATGCCGGAAGCGGAATAAGCTGGGACGGGAAAGATCCAAACCTTGGGATCGAATATTATGGCAATGATGTTGATTATGATTTTTTTGAAACAATGGGTTTGCAAATGGCTGAAGGCCGGGCATTTTCAAAAGATTATGCAGACAGTTCAAGTGTCATTTTTAATGAATCTGCAATCAAGGCAATGGGAATAAAAGACCCGGTTGGGAAAATAGTTTCGCTCTGGTCAGAAAAGAAACAAATCGTTGGTGTTGTAAAAGATTATCATTTCAGGTCGATGTATCAAAAAATCGGCCCCGCATTTCTAACCTGTTCTCAGAATAATGAAACAACGCTTGTAAAAATAAAAGCAGGAACGGAACAACAAACCATTGCACGCATCAAAGATGTATTCAGCAGGTATAGTAAGGGGCTCGAATTCAATTATACTTTTCTGGACGACGACTTCAATAAACTTTATGTATCGGAGCAGAGAGTGGCTTCGCTATCCAGGTATTTTGCAGGAATCGCGATACTTATTTCCTGTTTGGGGCTATTCGGTTTAGCCGCTTTCACTGCACAAAGAAGGCAAAAAGAAATTGGCATCCGCAAAGTGGTAGGCGCATCAGTAGCCAGTGTTGTTGCCATGTTATCAAAGGATTTTTTAAAGCTTGTAATAATTGCTGCGTTCATTGCATTTCCATTGGTGTGGT
>JAATGW010000400.1 GCA_015654495.1 Chitinophagales bacterium | reverse complement strand
GCCTCATGTCGGCAGTTGATAGAGAGATGTTCGTATTGCTTGTTTAGACTTCAGAGGGAAAACTTTTGAGACAGACTACTCAACCGGAATATCCACACCTCACAAGATCTTTACAAAATCTTTTTCAAATAACAATCGTGGGGCTGGTTAGAGGCTTACATTTATATAGTGCAGCCAGGGTTTAGCAAGTCAGACGTTTCTGAAGACATTCTTCTATTATTAGGCGTTACTTACCATTATCTTGCGACAGTTGGAAATGTTAAGCTGATAGTATATTCGAGTTAATCTCGTACTGATTTTTTAGATGAGCTTGAATGTTAATCGATTTTCTCGAATCCACGAGATCAAGAATTGTAAGTTGTATGACCCCACTTTAACTATTACAACTAATAGGGCTTACAATAAATCGATAATCAACAGAAAGACAAAGGAGGAAAAATCTGTTTAAGTTAGCGCTTTAAACTTCATTTATAAAATATTCCCTATCGACAAAAGGTAAAAAGCCTCCCTTTTTTTTCATTAATTCTACAGTTTCCATTGCCTCATCAACGCTAAGCAGCGATGTTTTAACAGCTTTATGAAGTAAAAATAATGAGCCTACGATCCTGTCTTGCCCCAAATATTCAGCACCACATTTTCTAGCTTTTTTATCGTCGGAAGCCATATAACAATAATGCTTCTCACATAGCACAATGGTTTCAGTTTCACCATCACCCAAATCAAACTTCTTTTTTAGCACTAGGAATTCTGAAATAGTCAGAGAGGATTCAAGGGTTTGAATTTTTTTCTCTAAAATGAGCATTTCAAGAATGATATTTTGGCTAGGATTTAGTATCTCTTGATCTAAAAGCGTATCTCCTACAAAAAGTTGAATACCGGGAATTTGCGCAATCTTTTGGATTACATTGCCGTTGATTAGGTTTATTATTGTACAAGCATCCAGCGCAATATCCATCTACGCATCTTTTTTATGCCTTAAAATTTCATCTATCGGAATTGATAGAATTTCGGAAACTCGTCCGATAGATAATTCACCTGCATTTATTTTTTTGATTGCCGCATTTAATAATAATGGAGAAACTCTAGGGAAGATAATTTTAAATCGATCTCTGATTTGCAGTTCTTCTGCTCTCCTTTCTGCACTTCCAAACATTTTTTTTATTTCATCAGATAGGGATGCGGCGCCTCCTTGAGGTAACAATTTTAAGTCTTCGCATCTCTTTGCTGCAACTTCAAAACTTACTCCATAAATTCTGCTTAGATAGATAATCTCTATGTCGCCCAGGGGCCTACCACTGATATTTAGCTTTTCTCTTATGCTTTTTAAGGTATAACCAACTCCCTCCTCAGGTAATAAAAGTTCAGATGCAAAAGCATTTGCGAATGCCTCGTCCTTGAATTTGTTTCTACCTAATTCGGCAATGCGGTTGTCAATTTTTAAATAATCAGATTTGGCAGAGTGATGGGATATAATATGTGCTATTTCGTGAGCAAGTGTAAAAAGCATTCGCGGTTCAAACCGTGGTGATATAAAAATAAAAGGTGTGTTGTTAATAATTGCCGATGCTCCATCAGTGTGATTTCCCAAATCCGTTACAAAAAGAATGCATTTTAAATCATCACTAACAATCAGCGGAAGATCAATTAAAGGCTCAATAAAATTCCCATCACTGTAAAATTCCCGAAATTTGCCAGCTAAAAGTCGTGCATTCAAGAAGGTGTTCTCTACAGATGGAAACCTGCCCAGCGCGCTGCTTTGTAAATAATCATCATCTAACAGCTGAAATGAGCTCCCAATTAAATAAGTTATTTTATCGACCTTAAATTGATCGCTATCTTTAGTGTAGGCTCCTATAAATAGTAAATTCAATTCAGGAAACCTTTCTGCTTTGGATAACAAAAAATCAGATGACACTTTCAAAGCTTTTGAAAGTTTCCGGACTTCATTCAGGTTAGGTTCAACATTTCCCTGTATGATTGAATTGATCTTTTCAACGTCCAGACCGGATCTTTTTGAGATTATTGGAACTGATAGTCCTGATTTTTTTATATTGTCTATTAGATTTTGCATACTATCCCGTTCTAATATGGTTCATCCAAGTCAATAAATCCTTGATCTGCATTACATCCAACTTACGCCAACGACCCAAAATTTTATGGACCGAATCTTCGTTTTTACTAAACAGCTGGTTTAATACATAGAGGGTCTCTTTCCGTGCTTTTTCAATTTGGTTAGCCGCTTCAATTACTACAGGATCTTTTCCTATAATATAGTTTTCAATTCTTCTTTCATGATCTTTATGATAATCGCACTCTAGATGCTTACCATTGGCGTCGACTATAATATTACCAAATAAATCTCCTTGAGTTCCAACGTGCATCCTATTTTCTGGTAGTCGTTTGTAAGCAGCAAGTGCATTGATTTTTTCATCTACGCTAAAACCTCCGACAACATATTGTTTCACATTTTGCACTTTCCCACTTACCGAAAATATATAGTCATTTTGCTCCACAGCTCGTCGAATGTTAGGCATGCAGGCACCGAGGGTAGGAACTTTTCCATATATCGGATCAGTCATTGTCCATCCTTGACCAGGATCAGCGCCTGCAAACATTGTATAGATATACCCTTTCATACCAAATCGCATTAATAATAGACCTAAGATAGGGGAAAACTAATATATTTAGCAATTATTTGTTGCAAGACTTAAGTTTTAAGGTTCGCAAGTTGTTCCAAACGTTTTAATTTCTCTACAATGGGGTTACTTATTGTACCCTTATACTTCGTGTTGTCACTAAATATCACACCACAATATTCGCACTTATGAATTTTATGAGGATTTAATGCCATATCGTCTTTATCAAAGTGATCTTTTGCACATTCGGGACATTTCAATGAAACGATAAGCTTGTTAATATATGTAAGAGATTTTTGAACCATGAAGTATCGTATCATTGTATCATCTAATTCGATTCCATCAATTTCCACATACCCATAAGTATCATCACTAATTGGAGGTTCACTATCGGATTTAAAAAGGTGAACATGAATGCCACCTTCTTCGTTTCTCTTCGCAGTCCAAATAATAGCAGGATTTGAACCCCAAATTTGAATTCCTCCAGGATAGTCTTTTTGAGACACAATCAATCGCCTGTCCACTTTAGTGAGTTGACGATCTTTTAATTTCTCCTGAAACACTTGGTTAATGGTATAAATAGGATTAGAAATTCCATGCTCAATGTCAAGAAAAGTCCGGCCACAAAATGTGCAAAAGTGCTTTTTGTGAGGATGTACTGCGAAATAGTCAGCATCAATATGATCTCTTCCGCAATGTTTACATTTAATTATTTTAAGGTCTTTATTGAAAACGATTGAAGCTGTATATGCACAAGCTGTATACTCGTCAATTTTAATCCATTCTTCCGAAACATATAGATCAATCTTTGGAACCTTAATAAACACTTCCTTGAAAGTTCTGTCAACTTCCTTTTTTCCCTCGGCATTCCTTCGAAGGTGAACATGAACGCCCTTTTCAGGGATTTCACGTTTTGAATCATAGACTGCTTCTAGAGATCCCCAAACTCCAACTCCACCTGGATAATCATCGAGGTCGATATAGATTTTCTCTTCATTTTTTAATTCTGGAATATCAGCCTTAGCGCATTTTGTCAAACGAGATCCACCTTCACCCCTTGCAGGAGCGTGATGCGTAAAACACCACCAATTTGGATATCCATTGCGTAATTTATATTCTGCTCGGATTTCACATTTGGGTGCCTTAGCCATATGGGTAAATGAAAATTGAAAAGGTTACTAATTTACCAAAATCTATCTTTAATTCAGGATTTTTAATGATAAAATTTCACAATCATCTATTTGCAGAACAAATGTTTAGGAATAAAGAATTTTTTTATTGCTAGATCATTTCTTAAAACGTTTACGACAAATTTTTTTAGGAGGAAAAGGCAATTAAACTCCCGATTTCAAATTCAAATTTTTGTACAAAGCTTCCAACAACTCACACGGATTAACGCCAATAGCTAATGCAATCAGATACAATTCCTCCGCCCTCAAATGGCTCCTCTCATTTAAAGTAAGCTCATTCATTCTCGCTTTTGTTAACCCTGTTTTCCGCGCGGCTTCTGCTTTGTTTACAGATTTCTGGGCGAGGTATAATCCAAGTTTAGTCATTGATTATTAGCTATTTCTATACTCTTGTTCAAAAGGAAAATACAAAAGAGCGAAAAAACTGAACTAATATTTATTTTATAATAGTTTTTTCAATACTTTAGTTATGAATTTCTATACTATAGTTCAATAAAAGCATATACGAATGAATAGTAGTTGAATCAACATATTAAAACCGTAGTTAAAGCGAATTTGCTCTATTCTCGTGTTGAAAACTGCGACTTTTCACGATGACGGGAAAATAAGGTGAATCGCTCACGTTTCCTTAATACATTTAAGGCTTGACGTGGGCGTCCTTATTTCGTCATCGGGGTGTCGCAGCCCTTCAGCACGTTAAGGACTAACCCACGTCTTTTTTTATCACCCTCCGAAGCTTAACTGCGTAAGTCTAAAAGCCAGGGCAGATGAAAAGCGAAGGCAGGTATCACCCACGGTTAGTCCCATCCAATTTCTCCACCATCAAAATCGGACACCGTGAAAAAGACTAGCACCAAAGAGAAAATTCCCGCGAAACGCAAACCGCAAATGAAATGGCAAACCGGCGCTTACGATCGCTATGCTGAATTCAGGTTCATTCTTCCCTATCCGTTCCTGCTGCTCTGCCGGCTGATGGATATCACACCCGAAGACCTGGTACGCGATTTTACCGATAACCTGGCCTGCGGCAGCGCCAAACGTGAGGGCCGGGACAAGGCAAAAGAACACCTGGTGAATTATTTCATCGAGCATGGTTATGGGCAGCACCATTATACCGAGGCAGAGATCCGCGGAATTTTCCGGGAAATGGATGCGCTGGGAATGCTGTTCCCCACAGGTGGTAAAGACAAAATGATCGAACGCTACGCGAAATGGCGTGATGAGCATCAGCGGTATTGGTTTAAGAAATGGTCAAATAAACCGCTGCGCAAGTTGGAATAACTGGAAAAGGGTTTCTTATTGTTGGGTTGATGTTTTGATCTTCAATTGCTCTTTTTCTCCGATGAAATGAATGAGTGGTTGAAATTCATACCAGGGAGCCGGGAAGCCGGGAAGATCGGGAAAAAATACACGGGAAATATTTGGAATCATGTTGACTCCGTGACCTATAGCATTTCTTCCCCCGCCTGCACTGTGTTTCGTCGGCAGGCGTCCCTTCCTGCAGTTCCCGTCTTCCCGGCTATCAACTTTGAAATGGAAACGATCATCACATTCGCAAGGATCAGCCGGTAACAGGAAAAGTTGAAAGTTAAAATTGGGAACAGCCATAATAAAGTTCTGTACCGGCTGCAGGCTGTTTTACTTACAACGTAATAACCTAAAACTTATAACCTAATAACCTACCACTTATAACCCATGAACATGAACCCCATTGCTACAGAACAGCTCACGGACGTATTTGCTTTTCAGCAGCAGCAACTGGCGGAGATCATTTTACAATCATCAAGGCCGGATATCATCTTTCGGCTGGGCGCCACCGTTTGCCATTGCAAAAGCGAAAGCATTTTCAATACATCATCCACCGGCTCCCGGCATATATCCGACATCGTTCTGCTGGTATTGATCCGGGATCTGCAGAACAAACAAGTCCATGAATGGCAGGATAAAATAGAAGCCCACTGCAGATCAGTATTACCCGTTACCTGCATGGTATTGCAATCATCAACTTTCGAATCCTGGTTAAAAACCGGCGACTACTTTGCGGTTCGCGTTTGGCAATCGGCCGCACGCATCTATGATTCCGGGGAGCTACGACTGGATGTTCCCCAAAGCGCCACCATTATAATAACGGATAAGGATACCGCACGCCAACATGCGGAAGGTCTCGCTAAAGCAAAAGAATTTTTAGCCGGCGCGGAACTTTATCAATTGCGTAAACAATATGCCATGGCAGCTTTTATGCTGCACCAGGCGGCTGAGCAGTCCCTACGCACCCTGCTGAAAACCGGCACCGGCTTCTGCGCCAATATCCATAGCATCGAGAGATTGCTACGCTATGCCGTCCTGGTGACTGATCAGCTCCGGGATATTTTTCCGCAACAAACAGATCAGGATAAACGGCTTTTGCATTTGTTGCAGAAAGCGTATGTGGGTGGGCGTTATGATGAGGGATTTAGGATTGGGCATGTAGAGGCGGGGGCGTTGATGGAAAGGGTGGGGAGGTTGGTGGAGGTGTTGGAGTAGCATCCCCGGGGGAATTTTATTAGCGTTTTCTTACCACCCATCACCTTGTTTAGGCTTGCGCCTTCGCAGTACTCGTGCGCAGGCTGGGCATGAGGATTTTCCGCTTTATCGGTTATAACAAATTAGTTGCGAGGACTTTTTTAATTGGAGAAATGCTACTGGGATGGTGAGGACGGAAGGGAGATGGAAGGTATTATTGCCAGGATAAATAAGGATCACGCTAAACCCTGCAATTTCACACAATCCTGTACGTTATCATTGCATGTCCAATTATTAATTTGCCAAAGCATGAAAAAATCATTACTCCTTCTGGTTACAATAATTGTCTTTTTTTGCTCAAAATCATTTGCTCAGTCACTTGGTAGTACTACGGAGGAAGAATATAATTATCTCACTAAAGGTTATAAAGTTCAGATTTAATCTGGCCTGGATCCCAAAAAGGGTTATGTTTTGGAAGACATCAAATTTGTGACGCACGGAAATTATACATTTGATTTTAAAGCGCTTGTGCGAAGCTCAAAAAAAGAAGTCGCTGGTATTTTGGTAATCACTAAATCCAAAATCCTAGGTCGAACCTACTACACATGCATTCCAATTAACAATACTGAGTTAGATAAAAATTACTGGGCGGACTTAAGATATTGGGATAGAGATCTAATTGGTACTTATTGTTTTTACTCCTCTGGTCTTTTCGCAAATATATTTTCCGAAAAATTCAATAATAAAATAGTCAAAAAATAGAATACTATGAAAAGCAAAACAACTGCAGCAATCCTTGCGCTTTTTCTGGGAGGAATTGGTATTCATCGATTTTATCTCGGACAAGCCGGATTGGGCATTATTTATCTACTTTTCTGCTGGACATTTATTCCGGCTTTAATAGCATTTATTGATTTCATTGTTTTTCTCATAATGGATGAAAATGCATTTAATTCTAAATACAACAAAAACCAAACATTGAACATTAGTTTAAATACTGCAGATGAATTAGAAAAGCTGTTCCTGCTAAAAGAAAAAGGTGTCATTTCAGAACAAGAGTTCCAAACGCGTAAAGGGAAATTACTTTAACAATTCGCAGGCAACTCATGAAGATCAGACTATCCGTGACCGTATGAATTCTTTTGCAAAATTCACCGTGATAGGTGTATTTTTTTGATAATTCGCTTACCTTGATGTAGTGGCATATGACCAGCCTTTTCATTGATAGAATATTAACAAATGTAGCCGCTTTTAAAGAGTTCTCCGGGAAGTTGAACAGGAATTACAATGAAATCAAATTATCAGCTGATTGTTAAATACGGAATAAATAATTATCTTAACAGTTCAATTTTATACCTCCGCCAGCCTTTTATCCTATCAACAAATCCATTTACTTCCGATTCCGCTTTTTAGTAACACAAATGCGGTAGAGTTATGGTAGTTATTCAAACAAATGAAAAAAATGGGCTTCAACTGTCCTTTGAGAAAATTTTGTGCAATGAAAATTTTGACAATTGTACCAATGAAGTGGCTGAAATTATAGCTGTTTCTGGATATAATCAACGGGAACTTGGCGAGATTTTCAAAGAGTATCGAAAAAATTTCGAAAGTCATAAAAGCGCTTCACTGGAATTAATTCTTGCCTACATCAGACTAATTATTCAGGATCTGGAAATCAGTGATGAAGAATTATTAAATGTCTGTCTTCTTAAGCGCTTTCTTCGAATTAAAGAAGGTGATTTTATTGAGAATAAAAGTGATAAGATTGCTGAGATACTCCATCATCAATTTTATCTTTTGTATAAAAATAACCGAATGGAGGAGATCCTGCAAGAGTACAGATTCAGGCTGCAGGATTTATTCGATTTAAGTTATGATGAGTTTTTAGAGTTTGAACGTGAGTCAATTGAAGGGGCTCTGAGAAATGGCGCTGATATTTTTGAATTCGATACATACTATCCGGTAAATGAATTTAATTCCGCAGAAATATCTAATCAAAAGAAGAGCTTGAGAAGCAGACTTGATTAATAAGAATATCTTATGGCACATCTACGCGATTTGACTTTGCGAACTGACGAATTTTTTAAAAAGCATTGGGATAAAGCATCTTCAAGTCCATTTCCCAAATGGTCTGTGCATTGGCATTTTCAAGGCGAAGTCCCTCACAATATTTTTAAGGGGTGTTATGCATTTTTGAAGAATGACGACGGCGACAATATCGCCAGTATCTTCTCGATCACCTACGCCAAAAAAGGCGCCGGTGCACCGGAACGCCGCCCGGTGACGTTTGTCTTCAATGGCGGGCCGGGGTCGGCCTCGCTATGGCTGCACCTGGGCGTCTT
>JAATGW010000104.1 GCA_015654495.1 Chitinophagales bacterium | reverse complement strand
TATAATTGTTCTCCAGGATGTTCGCGGAAGATTTATGAGTGAAGGTGTATTTCAGGATATCAGGCCTTTCAATGAAAATAAAAAAACCAATGCTGATACCGATGAAGCCAGCGACACCTACGACACAATCGAATGGCTGACCAAAAATCTCCCTTCGAATAACAATAAAGTCGGCGTTTTCGGTATCTCCTATCCCGGCTTCTATTCAAGTATGGCATCAATTAGTGGCCATCCTTCACTTAAAGCAGTAAGCCCACAGGCACCGGTAACCGAATGGTTTATTGGTGATGAGTTTCACCATAACGGTGCAATGTTTGTCATGGACGCCTTTGCATTTTATACGGGATTCGGCGTTCCTCACCCAACTCCTTCCACCACTTACAGCACCGGATACACTATTCTTAATCCGGACAACTACGATTTTTATCTTAAAACCGGAGCATTAAAAAACTTTACAAAGCTTACGGGTGATACCATTGCATTCTGGAAAGAACTTATGACGCATCCTGATTACGATGCGTGGTGGCAGACGCGTAATGTGCGCAGTCATGTTGAGCATGTTCAACCTGCGATGCTCAATGTTGGTGGTTTATTCGATGCAGAAGATTGCTTCGGCGCCTGGCGCTTTTATGAAGCAGTTGAACAGAAAAAGCCAAAGGATTTCTTTAATAAGATCGTGATGGGCCCCTGGTTTCATGGTCAATGGGGAGGGGGCAACGGAAGTTCATTGGGAAATATTCAATTCGGCTCCAATACATCAGAATTTTATCAGAATGAAATCGAGCTACCCTTTTTTGAATATTTCCTCCGTGGAAAAGGCGATATTTCTTCACTTCCGGAAGCCACGATATTTCTGACTGGTAAAAATGAATGGAGAAAATTTGAACAATGGCCGCCTTCCGGAACTACAAACAAAAATCTCTACCTGCAACCCGGGGGGAAACTGGATTGGACCAAACCTGCGGATGGCAATGCCTCCAGCGAATACATAAGCGACCCTGCCAAACCTGTACCCTATGCGGATAATATACATTCAGGCCGGACAAGGGAATACATGAATGACGACCAGCGCTTTGCTTCGCGCAGGACTGATGTTCTCAGTTTTGAAACCGGCATTCTTGATGAGGACCTTACAGTTACAGGTACGGTAATTGCAGATCTGATGGTTAGTATTTCAACTACAGATGCAGATTTCGTGGTAAAAATTATCGATGCGTTTCCCGAAAACTTCAAATACGAAAAACCGGAAAATGCCTATCCCATGGGTGGTTACCAGATGCTGGTGAGGGGTGAAATCATGCGGGGCAGGTACAGGAACAGTTTTGAGAAACCAGTTGCGTTTGTTCCCGGCAAACCGGAGCATGTGAAATTTGAGCTTCCTGATATAGCTCATACATTTAAAAAAGGACATCGTGTAATGGTACAGATACAAAGTAGCTGGTTTCCTCTCGCTGATCGCAATCCGCAACAATTTATCAATATCTACCAGGCCGACGATAAAGATTTTATCAAAACATCTATTAAAATTCATCACAATTCTAAAAACAGTTCAGCAATCATGCTACCGGTTTTACCTTAATCTGATTCCAATGAAACGAACGATTTGCAGCCTGGTGATTATTTTCTTTTTTCAGTATTCTTCATTTTCACAACAGTCACGACAGGCATTTGTAAAAGAAAATTTTTCGAAGACCGAAGTCTATATCCGGATGCGTGATGGTGTCAGACTTTACACTGTAATCTATCAACCAAAAGATTCAGGAGTCGCGTACCCTTTCCTGATGGAGCGCACGCCCTATAGTGCAGGGCCCTATGGTGAGAATGTCTATCCGGGTGAACTTGGCCCCAACCAGTCACTGATGCGGGAGAAATATATTTTTGTTTACCAGGATGTACGCGGACGGTATAAAAGTGAAGGTGATTTCGAAGAAATGACTCCTCATATTGAAAATAAAAAATCTGATAAACAAACAGATGAAAGCTCAGATGCATGGGATACAATCGAATGGTTGCTAAAAAATGTGAGTAATAATAACGGACGGGTTGGCATCTCCGGAATTTCCTATCCTGGTTTTTATGCAACAGCATCGCTGCCTGATGCACATCCTGCGATAAAAGCCGTTTCACCACAGGCACCCGTAACCGACGAATTTATCGGAGACGACGTGAATCACAAAGGCGCTTTCTTTCTGCTGGATAATTTCAACTTCATGAATTATTTCGACAAGAAAAGAACTGGTCCGGTGGAAGATTATGGCAACCAGATTTTTAACGCAAGGACTGATAATGCCTATGATTTTTTTCTGAAGTTGGGCAATGTGTCCAATAGCAATAAACCTGAATATTTTAATAACCAGGCTAAGATCTGGAACGAAATTATAAAACATGATACTTATGATGACTGGTGGCAGGCAAGAAATATCCGCACCCATCTTAAAAATATTAAACCCGCTGTGCTGGTAGTCGGGGGTTGGTTCGATGGCGAAGATTTGTTTGGTGCCCTGGAGACCTACCGTGCGATTGAAAAGCAGAGTCCGGAAGGGAAAAATCAACTCGTGATGGGGCCGTGGACACATGGTGGGTGGGCTTCTTCCAATTTTGGCCGCTATGCGGGAATTGACTTTTTACAGAATACAAGTCGTTATTACCAGGATTCTGTTGAAACCCCATTCTTCAATTATTATCTGAAAGACAAAGGAACGCCTCCTGGTGCCGAAGCACTGGTATTCGAAACCGGAAGCAATCAATGGAAAAAATATAACAGCTGGCCTCCCGAAACCGTTAAGCCCGTTCGTTTTTTTCTCCGCGGCGGTGGCAAACTGAACACAACAGGTCCTGCTAACAAGGAAGGATACACGATGTACACCAGTGATCCCGACAATCCTGTTCCTTATACCGCTAAAAAATCGGGCAGACGAAATGGCGAATACATGGCAGAAGACCAGAGTTTTGCTTCAGAAAGAAAAGATGTGGCAGTTTTCTCTGGCGAGGCTCTCGAAGCCGACTTGCTGGTTTCCGGTCCATTGACTGCTGATTTGCGCGTAAGTATTACAGGTACAGATGCGGATTTTGTAGTCAAGCTGATCGACGTGGAACCCGGAGAAAATGGTAAAGAAATCCAGCGTTTGGTGCGGGCTGAAGTGATCCGGGGAAAATTCAGGAATGATTTCTCCAAACCTTCCGCTTTTAAACCCGGCGCTATAGAAAAAGTAAAATTTGAATTACCGGATATTGCCCATCTCTTTAAAAAGGGACATCGGTTGATGGTACAGATCCAGAGCAGCTGGTTTCCTTTAGTTGACCGCAACCCACAGAAATTCATGTATATCCCCGATGCAAAGCTTACTGATTTCAAGTCAGTACAGATCCGCATATATCATGATGACCTTAATTCATCTTCAATCATATTGCCTGTTATTGAATAGTCAGAACAGCCCGAATGGCTGCACAAAAGGTAATATGTATTCCATTATTCTACAAAGAAATGCAGGCGATCGTTTTGCGATTGAGTAAAATCATCCGCCTGTTACAGATCAATCCTGAATCAAAACCTATCTTAGCCGAATATATTTTTAGCTATGGATATCAATTTCAACAGAAATGAAGACCAGATGAAACTCAGTCTGAGTGAGATGCGTGGTAGGCTGGAACAGGTGTTTCTGGGGGGCGGAAGAAAAGCAATTGATAAGCAGCACGAAAAAAACAAACTGACCGCAAGGGAAAGAATAGAATACCTGATAGATAAGGATAAACCTTTTGTTGAAATAGCCGCTTTTGCAGGAGAAGGAATGTATGCAGAATATGGAGGTTGTCCCGGAGGAGGAACGGTTGGCGGAATTGCTTATATAAGCGGACGGCAATGTGTTATTTCAGCAAATGACCAGACAGTAAAAGCAGGTGCATGGTTTCCTATAACAGGAAAGAAGAATCTGAGGTTGCAGGAAATAGCGATGGAAAACAGGTTACCCATTATTTACCTCGTTGATAGCGCCGGCGTTTTTCTCCCGATGCAGGACGAGATCTTTCCCGACAAAGAACATTTTGGAAGAATCTTCAGAAACAATGCACGCATGAGCGGATTGGGCATTGTACAGATTGCAGCGGTTATGGGCGCCTGTGTTGCCGGCGGAGCCTATCTGCCAATTATGAGCGATGAAACTTTAATGGTCGAAGGCGCAGGTTCTATCTTCCTTGCCGGACCTTACCTTGTAAAAGCGGCGATAGGAGAAGACATTGACGCTGAAACGCTCGGCGGTGCCGTTACACATACCGAACTATCAGGCATAGCCGATTATAAATTTAAGACCGAAGAAGAATGCCTGGATGAAATAAAAAGGATCATATCCAAAACAGGTGCTCCTGCAAATGGTGGTTTTGACCGTATCAGATCTTTGCCACCAAAAAAAGATCCTGCTGATCTATATGGCCTCTTTCCCGCGGACCC
>JAATGW010000365.1 GCA_015654495.1 Chitinophagales bacterium | reverse complement strand
TCTTGATGTTTCTATTTCCATGGCTTTTTTGTTTCAGCAAATGTCAGCTAAACAGGATTACCGGAAGCATTCAGGTACAGGAATTGACTTTTGTCAATTTCTGCATGAAATTTAAATTCCGGTTCTTATTTTATCAATACAACATGAGTTGAATATTTGACTACAGGAGTGATCGATCTGCACCCCCGTACAATTCTTATTTATAAATAACCAACTGTTCACCAGAATTATTTTTTTCTGCCATTTTCATAGGAAAGTGTTTCACGAATGGTCCCATCATCATTATAATAAATAACGGTACCGGTCCCGTTTTTCAAAGTGCCTGCATCCCTGCTTTTACCATTTGCATCAAAATTGGCTATGATCTCCCATGCTGCCCCATCCCTGTATATTTTTTCAATCCACAATTGGCCATTGGGATGATAATATTTGTGTGCACCATTGAATTTTCCATCTGTAAAATTGACTTCTTCCATCAATATCCCGGTCTCGTAATATCGTTTGGACAGACCTTCCGGATTATTGTTTTTTATTGGCGTTTCAGCATGTAGTTTACCTGTAGGATAATATTCCTTCGCAAAAACGATAACCTCTTTATCGCGGATGGTATATTCTGATTTTAACGCACCATTTTCTCCGAAACTCCGGTTGATATAATTTACCGATCCATTTGTATAAATTTTTTCTTCCTGAACTGTTTTGCCGTCAATCCAGTAAAATTTGGAGCTTCCATTCAGACTGTCGGCTTTGTACATATGTGTCTGGATCACTGTCCCTTTAAGATTATAAACTTTCCATTCGCCATCCAGCTTGTCATTCACCAAATTCTGTTCCCAGATCTTATAGCGTTTGCTGTGATCAAGGCTATCGAAAATATAGGCAGAAAAAATCCCGTTTCTTTTTCCGTTTTTATAATTGCCTTCGAACATAACCATCACCGGCAATCCACCGCCGCGAAAATGGGTTGTATTATCATCATCGGTATCCCATATTTCAATGGGTTCAGAAATATATGCTCTTCCCGGTCCTTGTTTCGGAGCGGCCGGCGGACTGAAATCTTTGGAATTGTATTCCCTTACAAATGATTTCGGAGTATACTTGGGTTGCTGTGCGTAGGAGCAAATGGAAAAGCAGTTCAATAGAATAAAAAAAATAATGCGGTTAATCATGTCAGCGGATTTTTATGGTGCGGTGTTTTGTCAATCACACAGGAAATTTTTGAAAAACTGATTTGTAAATTTCCGATTTATTATTGTTAAAAAACTTTAGTGTATGAAATGAAATCCTTAACTACGTTATATCAATTATTGTAACTATAAATTTAGGTTCAGGTGCAGGCAATTAACGGATTGGAGGGGACTAAATTATTCCTGTTGGTGTTTCCCGGGTGATCTCTAAACTTCTTGTTCTTAAAGATCCCCCGGAGCTCCGGCAATGAGGAGTACATTAATGTCATTATGTGTCAGTTTTGTTCCGGAACTGTAATTCGAATTTCCGGATATGTTGTAGCGATTTATTACTTATTACCTGGGGACCATCCGGCCATATTTTTTTAATACGGGAATCACCTGTTCCATTGGCAGGGCGTTCGTTCTATGGCCCTTATATCCGGTCATTGTTTTTGCAGCAAACAGCGAATTGATAATTGCTTCTTCTGTTGCTTCAATTACAGCCATGAAGAGCGGCGACATATCGTCATTATTCAGGAGGTTCAGCTGGGAGGTTCTGTTTTCTGCTCTATGAGGAATCCGTAAATCCTGAGCAGTTGAGAATGCGATCACATAATCACCACTTCCGTTTGAAGCGATTCCACCGGTTCTTCCGAGGCCGATCATTGCTCTTTTGGCGAGGCGTTGAAGGTTGCGATGATCCAATGGCGCATCGGTGGCTACTACGATCATGCAGGAGCCATCAACATTATTCAGCAACTGATCGCTGAAGCTGAATTGTTTGAATTCTTCCGCAACAGGTACTCCATCGATCTGCAGCACGCCACCGAAATTGGACTGTATCAGAACTCCGACAGAATAACCACCAAGGCTAACCGGTAATTTCCTGGATGATGTTCCGATGCCACCTTTAAAACCAAAACATGTCGTGCCGGTTCCCGCACCCACATTTCCCTCTGCGACTTCCGATTTTGCATTCGCTATTGCCTGTTGCACATCGTTTGCAGTGATATGACGCCCGCGGATATCATTCAGCCAGCTATCATTCGTCTCGCCGACAACTGCATTTACTGATGCCACCGATTCGTTGCCGGGCTGCTTTAAGGTATAGCTGATCAATGCATCCATAGCAACAGGAACGCTGAGGGTATTGGTAAGGGCGATAGGCGTTTCCAGATTACCGAGTTCATTAACCTGTGTACTGCCGGCAAGTTTGCCAAAACCATTGCCGACATATACAGCCGCCGGGATTTTTTGTTGAAAAAGATTTCCCTCTCCAGGAATTATAACGGTTACACCAGTCCGAATTGAATCGCCACGGATAATTGTCTGGTGACCGACTTTTACTCCAGTAACATCGGTAATACTGTTCATCGCCCCAGGCTTCATCACTCCGATCTCAATCCCGATATCGCGCGCACGTTGCTGAGCTGAACTGCAGAATGAACTAAGCAAATAAAAAAGGAATACCAACAGTTTATTCATGCTGCAAGTATACACACTTGCTGCTGTTTCCGGTTAATAAAAAATGATAAGGTCGAAATTGCGGAAGCCGGTACGTGCAGAAAAATTTAAGCTGTCTGTATTTTTGCTGATTACCTCACACTTATAGACCAGGCGCTTGTTGGCGCTCGCTGAAAGTATTAAATCAGATTTGTAATTAGGTTAGGCGTGAAACACTAACAGATAGAGGCGGAGGAACGCTAACCTTACTGCAGCTTTCCTTCCAGATATAAAAGGAGTTTATCAAGTGAAGATGCAGTGCCTGCTTCATTGTCCGCAGGAGAGATGCCAGATGGAATATTTCTGAAAACCATCTTTAGTTCCGTTCCTCCACTGACGGCCTCTAATGTTAGTTCCATAATCATTTCACCGGAGAATAATGGATCATCAGTTCTGAAATTTATAGCTTCCACGATTTTCTTGCCCGGACTTAGTTCCAGGAACCGGACATAATACCTGTCTTCTTTTTCCCCTGTTTTTCCCTTTGATTGATTATCATTATCAGGATAAAATAGTGACATATCATATCCACCACCAGGCCTCAAATCAAAATGATGCATTTTGCCTGTCATCTCGCCCGGCACCAACCATTTTTCAAGAGCGGATGGCTCAGTGAAAGCCTGATAAATTTTTTCAGGGCTTGCCCTGATGATCCTTGAATTCATTGATTCAGACATTTTCTAATTTCGGATTTTTTTACCAGGCCCGATCATTGTCGTTCAATTTATGATACCATTCTAACACCATTCTAATCACAAGTTAATATTGAATAGACAATAACACAGCTACTTCACCGTTTTCAGGCCGATGGAGAAAATTTATTCTTTTAATACTAACCTGATGAAAAAATTATTGTCGATTCTTCTGATTGTGGCTGTATTGGTCTCCTGTAAAAAAGAAGATGCAGGAAAGCCTGAGTCCAGTGAATACCCATATTATTTTATTGCCACAGTAAATGGAAATAAAATTAAATATGAAGCAGATGATCTGGGATCCAATTATGGTTGTGGTACAACTTCCCCTCAGTTTGGTATAGGTGATAGTTATGATATTTATGAAGGCACATTTTTTATGAAGATGGGCGATTTTGATAAGAACACAGTATATGTGCGTTTACTAAAACATTTCAATCATGATCCGGATGTTGAGGAGCGTGCAGCTATATTTAAAATTGGTTCTTACCCTTTTGGCGTTCTGAGTTCAGGTTCTCCGACTGTGGACGGAGCCTCCATAAGTTATCTTGATGCTAACGGAAAAGAGTGGTTTTCAGAATCTGGTTCCCAGAGCGGAAGTTCATTTGCTATAACTGAGCTCGAAGACAATGAAGATTTTACCGCAGTGAAATTGTTTAAAGCAGAGTTCAGCTGCAGGTTATACGATGAAGATGGCAACAGCATTGAAATAAAGAATGCGGTTGTAAAAGGAAAAGCGGTAAATCCTTAACCTTAAATAAGATTATCGGTTTTTAATATTGCCGGAAGATTCAGGGTAGCTGAATTTTCCGGCATTATTGATTAGGCGCAGCTGTTTATTAGAGAATGTTGATTCAGTATTAGTTTCAGTATAAATTGATTTAATGTACGAGGCTTTTTAACCCAACCTCGCTGATAATACCTCCGAGGTCTAAAAGGGGCTTGGTGTTTTATTTTTCTTCTGCTGTGATTTTCTCTGTGGTGATGATGTTTTACACTTGGAAAGGCCTGCCGGGTTGATTTATATTTGTAATGATTGATACCGGTATTTATCGTTGTCCGCAACAGGCGGATGGTTGGTTAGCTAATCCGCCTGCGGCGGACGGATAGATATGAATGGGTGATCCGCCTGCGGCGGACCGGGGCTCATCCACCATATCCGTTTGTCGAAAATTGGAGGTGGTGGCGGGGGAGGGGAGGGCCCGCAGGGAGGGCTGCAAAGTATCGGGGCTGGCTTTCCAATCGGGATATTTTACAAGCGTGGATAATCTTCCACTTTCATTATTTATCTTTTTACAAAGTCGGCAATACGTTCATTTTCCTGAAGGTTGGTTCTTTGATAATAATAAACAGTGTCGGTATTGAATGACAAATGTCTGGCAGCAATTAAAAAATCTTCATTGTGATCTTCTATTCTTAAAGAAAATAATTCATATCCTATTTCGATGCTATATTTTCTATTCAAATTTGGTTTGTCGTCGGGAATCAAAAATACCGTTGAGCTCGTGTTGGAATGCCAATTTTGAAAAGGACCCTTGACAAAAAAAACGTCTTCAAAAATGATTTCTAAACTGTGGTAATAAGTTAAGTCAATGCCACCGGCAATTGTCAACCTTGACCCGTCATAACTTAAAACATAGAAGTCAAACCATTCTTTACTTCTGATTATTCCGTCTATGGTTGAAACCAAAAATTTCAAATCTTCTGCCATTTTTAAATTGTATGACAGGCAAGTTAGTCGTACTATTGAAATTGACTATCCAGGCCGTCCGGGAAAATAGAAAATAAAGATGAATATCGAAATGTCCTATGGCTTCTTTTTTGGAACCGCCTTCTTACCGATTTTGTCCGGTCGTTTTTTATCTGACATTAATTTGACGATTGTAAGGCCGCGTTTTCACTGCTTTGGATCTTTGCCTTTCGCAAGTG
>JAATGW010000303.1 GCA_015654495.1 Chitinophagales bacterium | reverse complement strand
TTGCAAAACATTTTGAATGGATGAGCCACTTTATCGCGTTTGACAGCCCGGCAACAAATTTCAAAACACAGGAACTGTTAGGTTGGAAACCCGCACAGGTCGGTTTGCTGGAAGATATGCAACAGAATTATTTTTAAATTTATATGGTGGAACAAAGACCAACACAACGGATAAAAACAATCAACGAATTTCATCAGTTAAGAGGTCGCCAAAACCCGAACATCCGTTGATCAGCATAGTAGATTATGCTTCCATGAAACGTCCGTCTGACATTGGTGAAGTGAACTGGATTTTTGATTTCTACCCCATTTCGGTTAAGTGGGGAATTGACGGAAAATTCAATACGGTCAGCAGGAATGCCCGATTGATTTTGACGAAGGCATCCAATTATTATTGCACCCAACCCCATTTTCGGCATTCAGTCTAGCGGCCATTCAACAAAAGAACATTCAGGCTCGATGCCCCCGATTTCTTCTGGAACACAGCGCTTGCAAAACCAATTAAGCGATGCGGGTTTTTTGATTATTCAGTAAACGCAGGAAGCAGCAACTGGCATTGACAATCAGTTTATCGAACTTCCGGATAAACAAGTTCGCCTGGTTAGGCAGTTTTCTGCGCACCTTTGCACTTTACATATACTGGAAACTTTTGGATAAGATGTTTTCATTTTATGTAAATTTTCTTAACTTTGCATTGATGAACATTAAAGAAGTTTCAACAGGTAGGATTTATCCGATAGAAATAATTCCTGTTGAAAAGGCAGACTATAAATTTTTAATAAAAAGCCGTTATTTCTTTAATTGGAAAAATGAACAAAATCAAGAGGTATATAAATTAGTTATCGAAGGAGAAGGTACAATTTTAGGACTTGTTTCCCTGGAAAGAATTCCTTCTGAATGGCGGATCCATATTAGATTATTAAGTGTTTCAAAAGAAAATAAAGGGCGTGAGAAGAAATTTGAAAAAATCGTTGGAAACTTAATTACATATGTAGCAAAAATTGCGGTTGCAGAATATGGAGAATTGGCTTGTATTTCTTTAAAACCTAAAACCACGATTGCGCAGCATTATATAGAGCAATATAAAATGAACGTTACTGGGGTCACCCTAAGTTTAGAAGTACCAGAAATACTGGACCTGATTAATGAATATGATAAAAACCATTAAAAAATACGTTATGACTAATGATTTTGAATACGGTGTAGATTCCAGATACAAGAGTAAAAAAGAAAAGGAATCTGATTCTATCGCCTTAATGCAGGCTCGTTTAGATAGAATGAAAAATGTTTCTAAAGACCAAATTGTTCGGGCAAAACTCTTGCAATTAAAATTGAAAATGGAAAATTATCTCAAAGAATCTGCAAATGACGATAATAGTAATTTTACTGGTTTCTTACAAGTGTATATTGATGCAATTTATTCTAAGCGGAGTAAATTCGCCAAAGACATAAATGTTACGCCTGTTTTTTTAAGTCAAATTATCAACAACCATCGTGAGCCTAAGGAGGAGTTTATTCTAAAACTCATGATACATTCGGAAAAGGCTTTCAAAAACATAGGTGATTTCCATAAGAAAATTTGGTATCAGGTTTACTTTCAAGAAAAAATATCTGATACCATGTCAAGCCAGGAACAATGGAGGCCCAAAATAGAAAAACAAGTAAAACTCAGTGAAGTGATTGCGAAATAAAATGCATCTAGTAGACATCACGAAATACGACCTTACGAACAAATCATGACCTTCTTACACGCCGATGAGCTGTGGTTCCGCGCAATAAGAACATAGATCGGATTTGAAATCTACAATCGACAGTAGATCTTTACTCAGCCCCGATTGCTATCGGGTTCCCGTGCAGACGCTCGCCCGTACCGAACGGTGTGTTCGGGCGGGGACGAAAATTCCCGTACTACGCACGCCGTGGACATTAGAAGTAATTGAAGATCATGCAGCCATTAAAAGAATTGACAAACGGACTTAAAATCTTAGAACCATTTTTAAGACACCATGGGTTCAAAATTGACAATTATGAAAACGGAAAGAGTTCTGGAGGACAATTTACGGTAGCGACTTACAAAAACGGGCGTAAGAAATTTATTATAGGCTATCGCTATTCGGTTGGAGAACTTGGTTATCAGTTTGACAATATAAAAGTTGGACACATTTTTTATTTAGACCAACTTGGTTTTGCCGACAAAAAGCAATTTCCAGACTTTCAATCTGATGATAAACTTCTTGCCTTTAGACATATATTGCATGACCTTGACTTCTTAATCGACGATTTCTTTGCTGGACCTTGTGTCAAATTGATTCAGGCAGCTGGATTTCAAGACAATTTCATTAAAGAGCAGAACGCGAAAGCGCAAGCGGAATACAACAATCAATCAGATAAACTAAAAATAGAACAAGCCAGAAAAAAATTCAAAGAAAAAAATTACCTGGAAACTCTGGAGATTTATTCGACCATTGAGCATAAATTTCTACTAACCGAATTTGACAATAAATTAATTGAATATTGTAAGAGGCCTGGCTGACAAACAAATACAGTCAACATCGGCCGTGCCCAATACTGGCTGACGAATAAATCCTGATCGACATTAACAAAGCTGAGCTGCAGTTTCGCCCGACAGGTACACGGATCGGCTTTGGAATATAACATCGGCGACATAACTTTACTCAGCCCCGATAGCTATCTGGGTCTCC
>JAATGW010000381.1 GCA_015654495.1 Chitinophagales bacterium | reverse complement strand
TTTATACCGGTTTAGTAGCTTTACTAGTGCTTCTATTGGAACATTCTCCAATTTTTCCAGGTAGGCGTTATTGAAAGTATATTTTTCTATATTTCCTTTAGTTGTGAATCTGATATAACCACTGTCTTCTACAATGATTGTCCAGCAGGGAATTTTGCGTTTTACAATTTTTGCTTTTGATTTCAAATAGCGGTTGAGATCGTCCATCATTGCTGCATAAAATTGTTCGTTAGTAAAATACTCGGGTAAGATCAGTTCATAGCAATAGGTGTTTTGTTCTGTCCAGTCGCCGAGATTATTATATTTGGTTGTAGGAAAATTCTCAGGCGGTAGATAGTCTGTGCTATCTTTCACACTTAAAAGTAGGCGGTTTTTTGATGTGGAATGGCTGGCTCCATTATTAAATGCAAGTTTATACAAGTTTAGAATACTTTGATTGACCGCTGTCAACCGTTTTATATTTAGCGCCCTTCCTGGAGGCGCGCCTGTATAATAAGCTCCAGCAGCTGCTATCTTTTTTGTAAACGCTGACCTGAACATAAAATTACTATCGCCTGTTGGCAAAAACATTCTAAAATCATAACCAACCAGATCCATTTTTTGTGTTATACCGCGTGCATCATTTGCAAAAAATTTCTTTATATTTTCTTCAGTAACCTGCAGGTCGGACGTAATAGCCTGAACAATACCTTTTGAATCGATCCAAACAACGTGCGGGACAAATTCATGATTGAAGAAGCTGCTTAACAAAGTGTCGTCAGTAACGAATGGGAATTGTGAAGCTCTAACAATGTGATTTTTTTTTGCAAAATTCGCTAGTATTTGCCGGCTTTCCGATGTTACTGGTAAAACAGAGATCTTATCATTAAATTTTTTTTGTAGTTTTTCCATTTTTGGAAATGCTGTAACGCAACTTCCACACCATGTGCCAAAAAAATCAATCAGCAACAATTGTCCTTTATTGAAATTATATAACTGTTCCTTGTCCTTTTTATAATTAAAAACAGATTTCAGCAATACATCGGGCACTTTGTCTCCAACTGCGAGACCTTTTTTCATTTCTATATTCTGACCTATTAGCTTAGCTGCCATCACGATGAGGAATAATCCTATATGTAAAGTTTTCATTGAAGTTTTTTTGGTTGCTCCCAATTTATCCCTCTATTAGTAACCTTTATTTTGTGTCAGGGAAGGGTTCTTGTTTATTTCCTGGATAGGTATTGGAAATAATTCAGCTGATGATTTCCATGCTGGTTTGAGTGAACCTAGCACCTGGTCTAATTTTCCTGTTCGTTTGAGGTCGAACCACCGGTGGCCCCATTCTGCGAACATTTCTCTTTTTCTTTCTTCAAAAAGATATTCCAATAGAACCTCTTTTGAAAGTGAAGCTGGAATTTCGGGCAGATTAGCACGATGCCTGACTACATTTATATCGGCTGACGCCGGGATTATTTTATCCTGATAAGCCCTGGCTTCGGCCCGGATTAAATACTGTTCTGTCAACCGTAATACAAGACTGTATTCCGCTGAATCACCGGTTGTATTTGTAGTCCTTCGGTATTTAAATGGATAATAATAAGTTGTCCCTGAAATTGTTTTTGACTGTATGTAAATGTTTCTTCTTTCATCACCAGTTTCAAAACTGTTGGGAAAATTATTATACAGCCAGTAGGGCGGGGCGCCTGAAGTTGGAACAAAGGATGAGCCGGTGTAGCCTGCATCTTTCCACCATTGTAATATTGCTTCTTTACTTTTTTTTAGAAAAACACCTCCCAGCTGTTCGATAGGGTTATATCTCCCGGATTGAATTACTTCATTAGATTTTGTTTCTGCGTTCGGCCAGTCTTTTGCATAGAGGTAAGCCCGGGCAAGCATTGCAGTGGCAGCCCACTTATTTACCCTCACTCTTTCAGAACCGGGATAGCTTTCTGAAAGCAAGTTTTCAGCTCCTTTCAGATCAGCGATAATATGCGCCATAACAGAATCTTTGGAAGTCCTTGGCAAATATGCCGTTTTGGTAACATCAGTGGTTGTAACCAGGGGTAGGTCGCCCCAGAGATGAGTCAAATAAAAATAACAGAACGCACGCAGGAACATAGCTTCGCCAGATACTTGTTTCTTCGTGGCGTCAGAAATATTTTCCGATTGATTAATTTTTTCCAGCAGGTCATTAGCATTGTAAACCGCTTTGTACAACCCAGTCCAAAGAGCCTGGATTCTTGTGTTGTCAGGTAGAATTGTATTTGTCAGAAAAGGAGTATATGAAGAGTTATTTGGTGCCATTAATTCATCGGAGTACATTCCCATGTTGTTGGTCAGCCAGGATTCTAAGGCGGTGAAAACTGATAGTTGAATATAGATTGAGGATACAACCGATACCGCTGATGCGTCATTTACAAAAACCTTCTCCGGAGTTAACTGATCAATAGGCGGGCCGACATCAATTATTTTTGAACATGAAAGGAAACTGTTTAAAACAGTTGTAAATAGCAGAGCAGGTATTATTCTAAAAATATTATTCATAGTTTATTTTTTAAAGGCTGATATTTAAGCCGGCCGCAACTGTTTTTAATGGCGGAAAACCATTGTTCTGAGTTTCCGGATCATAGCCCTTGTATTTTGTAATTGTCCATAGATTCTGCGTCTGGATATAAAATCTGACTTTCTGCAATTTTATTTTTGAAAGCCATGCGGCAGGCAAACTATAGCTTATCGAGAGATTTTTTAACCTTGTATAACTGGCATCACCAAAAGCAGCTGAAGATAACGGAAGGTTGGCATTGTCAAAAAAAGCAGGGTTGGTTGGCCACGCAGAAGCTTGGGGAACATTTGTAATATCTCCTGGTTTTTGCCAGCGGTTCATTACCTCATTCAGCATATTATTCATGAATCCACCAAAGATGGCCATGGTTGTACCCATCTGTTTTACAAACTGAAAAAATACATCCAGTTCGAAATTTTTGTATGAAAACTTATTTCCCCAGGAACCATAAAAATCGGGGCTTGCTTTCCCGACAATGACATCGTCAGCAGGGCTAGAGATAATTCCATCTTTGTTAACATCCAGGTATTTTACACGTCCGTCTTGAGGGTCAACTCCCAGGAATTGGAATCTTTTTACTATACTAAGATCTTTGCCGACAACATAAATATTTGCATAAGGAGATTTGGCAAGATCCGGATAGCTTACCAGTTTATTTTTAGGCTGTGTAAAATTGAAAATACTGTTCCAGGAAAATTCCCTGGAAGAAATGATCAGTGCATTGAGATCCATTTCTAATCCCGAATTACGCACAGTTGCCGGCAAATTCGCCTGGTAACTCTGAAAACCTGTTTGGCTGGCAAGAGGGAAGCCAACCAATTTGTTCTTGCTTTGATTACTGAACCAAGCTATGGAAAACCTGATTCGATCCTTCAAAAATCCAAGTTCGGTTGCAATTTCAAATTTTTCATTAGCTTCCCAACTATATTCGGGATTGGCTATCCGTGATGGTGATAAAGAGGAAGTGCCACTATATGCGCTTCCCGGAGTGTAGGTCGAAAGATATTGATAATCTGCGATCTGGTCATTGCCGGTTATACCATAACTCGCCCTGATTTTCCCGAAACTCAGAAAAGGAATAAGCTTTTCAATAAATTTTTCTTCTGAAAATATATATGCAGTGCCAACAGAGCCGAAATTGCCATATTCTTTTCCAGGGCCGAATCTTGAAGAGCCGTCGCGTCTGAAATTCAGGTTTGCAATGAAAGTATTATTGTAGTTATAATTGATTCTGGAAAAAACAGAAGCAAACTTATATTCATAGTACCTGTTTGATCTTGTTGAAATACTGCCGGCAGCGCTTATGATTTGCATTAGGGCCTCATTGTTAAAATTGATTCCTTGTATCAGACTGCCTTCGATAGTACTCTGTTGAAACGACAAACCTGCAAGTATTTTAAATTCGCTTTTTTTTATTGTTTTGTTATACTCCAACTGCGGTTCAATTATATAGGATTTGCTTTTACTATTGCCGAATGTTGTGTAGTTATTAGGAATTCTGGGAAAATTATTTGGGTTTTGCGCGAGCATTGGAGCCGATACAACGTTCTGAATAGAGTTTTGGGAAAAGCCGATGTTAATTCTTGCAACCAGCGTACGGATCAAACTGTATTGCATTGT
>JAATGW010000553.1 GCA_015654495.1 Chitinophagales bacterium | reverse complement strand
GGTTTTCGCAAAAAGCAAAGGCCTGTACCGGATGAAATATGAAAAATTGGATCTTGATGAAGTAGCGGGTTTTCTTCGGGTGACCAATCTCCATATAATACCCGATACAGCTATGTTTGCGCAGCAGATTGAAGAAAAAAATAACCAACCCTTCCTCATTGATATACAGATCCCGGAACTCATAGTTAATGGCGTGAAAACTCCGGAAGCGATGATTAATAAATCAATAGAAGGCCGGCGATTGGAAATCCGCAATCCGCAGATCCATTGCTATTACAAAAAAGGCCCAAACGATTCCGCCGGAAGCAACAAAAATCAAAAAGAAATTTATGAGCAGTTGCTGGGCAACCTTAATCTGATAAGCGCCGATTCAATTGATATCACAAATGCCACAGTTACAGTATCCGATTTTGTTGATAAAAGAGAACTATTGAAAGTGGACAGCATAACTGTTCAGCTCTTCGACGTACTCATCGACAGTACACATCAATCAGACAGTTCCAGATTTTATTTTTCAAAAAATGCACATCTGAGTATTGCATCAATTTCATTCGGCACAAAAAACAATACCTACGATTTCAAAATGGATAGTATCGATTTTGATACGGAAAAGAAATATTTATTCCTCCATTCATTCAGGGTACAGCCATTGATGAGTGAAAAAGCCTTTGCAAAATTTTCTAAAGTTCAGAAAGACAGATTGAATATCATAGCAAGGCAAATCAGTGTCAGCGGTATCGATGTATCTGCACTGCAAAGAGGCGAGCTGATTGCAGATGAAATGAAACTCGGCGCCATGATGCTGCATCTTTCCAAGGACCTTTCCTACCCGCATGATGGGAAAAATCGTGTTGGTACTTTTCCACAGCAAGCTTTAATGAAAGTTCCCTTCCCTGTATATGTGAGAAGTCTTATTGCAGGTCCGGCAGATGTCGAAGTAAAACAGAAAAATCCAAAATCAGAAGAATCCGGTTCATTGCAATTTAAATCCAGCACAATTCATGCGTTGAATGTAACAAATATTGATAGCCGAATAAACATAGATAATCATCTTAGAATCAGCTCGCATAACAGCTTCATGGGACTTACCGAAGTAAATGCGGATTTTGACCTTTTGCTGAATAATAAAGACGGCAGGTTTAGCCTGAAAGGAACAGCAAGTGGATTCGATGCAACAGCGTTGAACAAAGTACTTATCCCATTGGGGTTGGCAAAGATCGAGTCTGCAAAAGTGAAACAGCTACGCTTTGATTTGAAGTTCAGTGACTATGGAGGATCAGGTACTGTGGTGTTACTTTACCAGGATCTCAAAATGACATTATTAAGAAAAGATAGTCTTGAACAAAAGCTGGAAAAGAAAAAATTCGCATCCTTTATTTCAAATGTAATTCTGAAAGATGCAAACCCTGATAGGAGAAGAGAAATAAGAATTGCACATCCTGTTTTTGAAAGAGATCAGGTCCGGTCTTTCTGGCATTTGATCTGGTTTACTATTTTTACAGGAGTAAAAGAAACGGTGGGCATGGGTAAGGGGAAGGAGGCAGAAGGCAGGAGGCAAAAGGCAGCAGATAAGAAGGATCAGCACTAAAGGCAAAAGGGATATACTGATATTTTAGCGATACGCTGCTTCGATATCCTTTTGAAGTTGTAGTTTAACAATGTCCGAAGTGAAGGAATGTTTTATTGCTTCCAGATTGCATTTTTTGAAATGGCTTTTCTGCCATTGAAAATATTTTTCCATCAGGATATATTCCTTTTCAAGTGTAGTATCTGAAATGGTTCTTGCATCTGTGCTTATACTCACAGAAATACCGGCATTATAGAGAATATCGGCGGAGTGATTTTCTATTTTGTCGAAAACATTTGTCTGGATATTACTCTTTGGGCAAACCTCCAGGTGTATATTTTTCTCTTTCAAAAACGCAAGCAGCTTTGGATCTTCATAACTTCTTACACCATGCCCTATCCGCATGGGTTGAAACTGGTCGAGTGTTTCCCAGACACTATCTGCACCTCTCGCCTCTCCGGCATGCGCTGTGCAATTCAATCCGTTTTGCCTGATAAATTCAAATGCCCGGATATGATTAGTGATAGGAAATCCGGCTTCATCTGCGGCAATGTCAAGCCCGCGAACCGGAGAGCCTGAATATGCCTTAACTAATGCAGCGGTCTGCATGCTTTGCTCCTCAGAATAATGCCTGAGTGTACATAAAATTACGGAAGCCTCGATACCTGTTATTCTTATTCCATCCTGAACAGCCTCATTGATTGTTTCTACCACAGTTTCGGCGCTGAGCCCTTCATACATATGTTGTAAGGGAGCATAACGGAGTTCAGCATAAATGACTCGATCGCGTTTCAGTTGTTCGAACAGATCAGCAGTTACGAGCTGCAATTGCTCCCGGCTCTGCATGAGTTCAAATCCTTTAATGGCACGTTTAATATAATCGGCCAGATCAGTACATTTAGGTGGAGCTATAAACGATTCCCGATATTCCGCTTCTGATATTCCCGGCTTCAGAATTTTTACCGCCTGATAACTTAAGGAACAGTCAAGGTGAAGATGAAGTTCAACCTTTGGTAAACCGGCGATGTCCAATTTTTAATCTATTTTTTAGATTATTGATGTGTTGAATATATGATCGATTTGACGCCTATCGATTATTTCCGATTAAATAATATTGAACAAAGAGAAACAGGAACAGAAACAGGAACAGAAAAAAAACCCTGGGTTCAAGGTTCAACGTTGAACGTTTAACGTTGAACATCTAAGAACTATAAACTATGAACTATGAACTATGAACTGTGAACTTAAGTACCTCCAAACGCCGGCTGTTCTCTCCTGCCTTCTGCCTTCTGCCTACTGCCTTAAAAAGGATACCCAATCGCCAGATTATACACAAGATTATCCTTCCTCCAGACCTTGTTACCAAAATCAATTCTATTAAAAACCCAACGCTCGTCTTTAGGATAGTAGGGAATTCTCAACGGAAATGCAACATCAAAACGCAGTACAAAAAACGATACATCTAACCTTAAACCAACACCTGTTCCCACAGCCAGTTCAGTAAGAAAACTGCTTGAGAATTCCGCTCCTGGTTTCAATGGATCTTTATTATACAGCCACACATTACCGGCATCCATAAAGATAGCTCCATGCACAATACTGAATAATTTTCCTCTCAGTTCTGAATTGAACTCCAACCGCATATCACCGGGTTGTTCCGCATAAAAATTACCATCGTCCTGATAAGACGGGATATATGAACCCGGACCTACAGAACGACTTCTGAATGCGCGGATACTGTTATTACCTCCCGCAAAAAATTGTTTCACAAAAGGCAGTACTGTCGAATTCCCATAGGGCAAACCAAAACCCGCAAAGACCCTGTTTACCCATACCGCATTTTTTGAAACCTGAAGATAATAACGGACATCACCTGTCAACCGTACATACTGAGAAAAAGCAGCATTTAAAAATTTTACTTCTTTACCGGCATTAACATCTGCGCCGGTAATCAGCCCCGCAATATTTCCTGATAAATCAATATTCCCATTAAAATAGATCCCATTTTTTTGCTGAACACCAAGAACCGGATCATAAGTATAGGTGTAATTTCCCCCAAGTATAAATTGTTTTTCCACTGCTTTGCTCAGTGTCGGATTCTTAGCGGCACTATCATAAAATTCCTGGGTAATAGTGATCGGCTGAACAAAATTTATACTGGCAATATTCAACTGGTGCTCTTTTGCAAAACTCTCCTTCCAGACATAACCATAGGATGCGCGGAAGGAATTCATAGTATAGAGCTTATGTTTGTTGAGAATATCATAGGCAAGCAGGATATTTGTTTTGGGTACAAATCCTCCATCAGTATTAAGATTCACAAACGGCACTACAAATTTCGGCAGGCTTAATGTACCCTCAAGACCACCGCGGTAGGTATTATATCCTTTAAACTGTCCGCTGAATTGAATCTCCATTCCACCAAAGGCACGTACTGTAAACAATTCACCACCTCTGAAAGTATTTCTGTTTCTCCAGCTCACATTAATCTGGGAACCTACCAGGTTATTTGATTTCGTATTGCCATTCAATTCAATCCGCAACGATTTTTTCGGAAATGGAGTAAGGTAGTAATAGGTATTCAACAGGGCGGAATCTCTGTTTCCGGAATCTTCAAATCTGTTCTTCACGAATTTAAAAACGCCCATGGTAATCAAACGGTTGATGGTAAGGTTATGCGTCTCCCGGTTATAAAGATCGCCCTTGCCGAATAAGACCATTTTGTCAAACATCTTCGGTTTAAACTGGCTGCGCCGGTCAATGATATGCATATCATGATAGACCTTTGCATTCTTTAAAATCGAATCCTGAGAATCTGTCTGCTGAATGGAATAATTGGTAAAAATATAAATCTCGTTTATTCTGTACGCTCTTCTGGCAACACGGGGAGTTTCGGGCTTTATAAGCACATAAAGATTTACTTTGTTTTCGCCGATTGTGCTGTCTGCATTTACAATGATAAAATCAGGATTGAAATAGTAATAGCCTTTTTCTTTTATCTGCGCATCTATCCTTTCCCTTTCTCCCTTGATCAGGGCAAGGCTATATGGTTCTCCTTTTTTCAGAAATGTCTTTTTTTCGGTTGCCCGTATATCCTGGGCGAGAGCAGAACTGCTGCTATCGAAAAAAACCGAATTAATAGTATAGCGGGGACCGGTACGCACTTCTATTTTAGCGGAGCCTTTCTTCCCCTTTACAACAGTGTCAACAGTCACCTGGGGTTGAAAATAGCCCTCGTTTTCCAGTGTCGAAAACAACACTTCCTGGTTATAATCCTGCCTGAACTGACTCAGAAGTACAGGAGCCTCACCGGTTTTATACTTTAACTTCCCCAGCAGTGAAGTTTCTTTTTTCGGTTTCGGTACTGCGTTATAAATCCATAGCTTGATTGGCATCCCCAGAACCCTTTTGTTCGGTTTTGGTGTCAACTTGGATTCCAATTCCGATTTCAACGCTTTCTTTCGTTTTTTCTTCTCGGGGCCTTCCACCTTTATTTTTGCACCTGTATAAAGTGCATCACCATCAGGAATATTTTTTGTCGAACTGCAGGATGCAGCAAATAATCCCGACAACACTATAACAGATATCAATAATAATTTGCCCATGTCATCCTGCGGTTACTTCCTTTTTCTCCTGTCGTTGCTTTCTTCTTTCGACCCTGCGTTTCTCCCGGGCTTTTTTGCTGATGAATACCTCTTTAAAACGGTTATAGTCCACCGTTATCACAAAGCCGATACCTGTTTCAATCATATATCCTTCGAGAATTCCTTCGTAAGTATTTTTTCTGTATCCTCTGATCTTGTATCTCCCATCCTGACTCAACAAATAATCGATAGAAATATTACCTGCAAGATTTGTCGAACGCTGATTACTTCCCTGAACACCTTCAAGTTCAAAATTGCTGCCAACAGAAACGGTCAGGCGGTCATTCAGTAGCCTTTTGGAAAGATTCACATTGAGGTCAGTGCGATTCTGTCTTTTACCTGTAGTAAAATCTTCGCTCGACTCGACATCAAAATTTACATCAACACCCTTTATCAGGCTTGCAGCAAGGTCATTTAATTCATCGGTGAAAATCTTGCTGACACTTGTTCTGGCAAAAGACTCTGCAGAAAAACCTCCCGCACTGGATTGAAAAGGCGATTCACCGATAAATCTCTTCAACAGCAACAAGGCAAAAACCTGCTTGTTCATCTCGGAAGGTTCCTGCCTGATGATCGTGAGTTTATCCTGAACAGTTTGTACCACTTCCTTGCCAACCGTTATCCGGTCGCTTTCCGGCAACCTGATATCGAAACTGATATCCGGTTGCATAAGTTTGTTCTTCATAAACAGATCAACTTCAAATGGAAGGCGCTGGCGATAGGTATTTATTACCGTTGCATCAGTTGGACCTAACTGGTTTTCTACAAGATCCAGCGGAGAAGTATCGACTTTAAATTTAGCAGTGATGTCCACATCCGCCTCTGTAGGCTGGCCTTTCCAGGTGATCTTACTTCCTTCGACGATATCAAATTTCCTTTTCAGAAAATTGAATGTCATTTCATAGGTTCCTTCCTTTATTTCATAGGAGCCGGATAATGCAATTTCACCACCCGGGCTTATTCCTCCGCTAAGCTGACCCTCGCCTTTCATCCTCAAAAAATCTCCGTTCCCTTCATCAATCACAAGGGTGAATACAGCATCCTTGTCTACGACGATATTCAGGTTAACTTCCATACCCGAAATTTCAGAAGTATTCAACGTGTCCGCAATAACCAGGGAAGTATCCACAGCAATTGAATCCATGTCCACAAAGCGAACAATTCCCTCTCTTTCCTCTACTCCTGTTTTTTCTGAAGGAAGAATTACTGTGAGACTGGTATTTTTATTTATCCCGATTGTACCATCCACAACAGGAGCAGCCTGGGTTCCTTTCACTTTAAGATTGGCGTCAAAATTTACCTGTCCATGGTACAGGTCATTGTGTTTACGCGTAGTATTGAGTGCTTTAAAATCATTTGCCCTGAGTGCGAGATCAAACCTGTAATCCCTGAAATTTTTCGTGTAGGCCATGCCGTTGATCACTGCTTTATTTCCTGCAGAATCATTGATGGTGAATTTGTCGAACTTCACTCCCTCCTCTGTAAAATTCAGATTCTGATCTGTGATACTGAAATAACTGTTGAGCAACCCGAGATTAAACCTCGTTTGCCTGAACACCAGTGCGCCTCTCACAGCGGGATTGTCCAATGTTCCCTGCACATTCAGGTTGCCATTTATATATCCGCTGGCATCCCGCACCAATCCTTGTGTTACTCCCCCCAGGGTGTTTAACTGAATGGCTTTGAAATCAGCATTCATATCTATCCTGCCTGGAGCATCCGGCGAAACTGTATAGCTACCAGTAACAACTATATCATTTCCTTTTTCAGAAAGCCTGATATCAGCATCATATCGATTCGTCACCTTACTACTCACTTTAACTGCGAGAGTACCAAGTGTATCATTACTGAATGAGAGATTTTCAATTTTCAGATCACTTACGAAAACAGGTTCTTTGAGCAGGTTCTCGAGAGTTGCTTTGCCTGTGATTTCCCCGTCAACAGTCATTGTATCCTGTTGTATAAAACCGACGATCGTACCGATTTTAAATTTATAAAAGCCGACCTCAACCGGACCATTTAAAGAATCTGAAAGCGTATTAATGCTCAGTTCCTCGTTACCCTGACTCAGAATAAATTTGTTGACATTCAATCCTTTTTTACCAATAAGAATTTCATTGCCGGCATTCATATACCATTTTTCATAATTAAGCAGTAAAGGCTCCGGGAAAATTGAAAATGCAAATGTGTCCTTATCCCTGATCGCGAATTCAGTACCGAAGAGGTATCTCTCCTTACCCGCTCTATCGCTGGTTTTGAAATAGGAATGAATCTTATTATTAAAAACCTGCATCCGCGCCTGGGTTTGAAACATTTGAATTTCTCCTATATTCAATTGCTTCAGTGTTGTATTAATAACCATCGTATCACCGCTCCCCTTCGTATTGAGATTAAACTCATTTACAATTACTGAATCATAAATCAAATTGGGAATGCGGAAATTGATCTCAGAAGGCCGGTCACTATGGAATGCGCTTAGCAAGGTAACCGTGTCAAGACGTTGTAACGACGGAGCAAAAGAATGCAATAATGGATGATCAACCAGTTTTGCATTTAACCGGAAGTCAAATGGAGCGATCGCTTTCGCAGTATCATCTGAAATCCGGAAATAAGGATTAACAGTTGCCGCAAGAACACCACCCATTTCAGTGAGTTTATATTTACCGGAGAGTTCTGCATTGAGAAGCTTGCTCATGACACGCACAAACTGACCAGTATCAGTAAATCCGGCTGATACCTGCATTGTATCGAGCATAACAACCATGCTATCGGTTTTTAGATAGGTATCTGTCAGATCCAGATAGCCCTCGAGGCTGTCAGGATTTATATTTTCAAAATCGGCATGAAGTGAGCCTTTATAAATCAGCGGGGATGAGGTGAGGCGAACGGCATAAGCGTTAAGAGTATCTACATGAATATCTGCCCGGAATTTAATCTGGTCTTCCAATACGCCACCTGCGGTAAGGCTAAAAACGAAATTCGGATCCAGGCTGGAAGCAGTTGCTTCAAATATTTTGTTTTCAATTTTAGCATCCAGCGCCAGGTTTCTGTAGTCGTAGTTTTTAAGCTCAACCGAACTGATCTTTCCGTTGACTGCGGCATTCATTTTTTCAGGGGTATAACCCGTACCCTTAACCGATATATCAGCAGAGATATGACCAAGCAGTGAATCCTGCTTAAGAATGCGACCTATTTCGAGTTGACGTGTTTGTACTTTAAGATCGTATATAGCCCGAACGGAGTCGCGGATATTCTTCAATGTTCCTTTTACTGTAGCATTTCCGAAGTCCGATCTGAGACTGAGATCAGTAAAAATATTATTCAACCCACCTTTTATTTTTCCGCTTAGTGCAATGGATTGAGGCAGGCTTATGTTTTCAGGAATGCTTCCTGCAGGCAGAATATTCTCAAGGTCTGTACGGGTTGTCTTCAGATTTCTGATAGTCAGATCAACATTCATTTTTTCAGGTTGACTCGCCATTGCAACTGTTCCGCTCAGATCAATACTGGTACTACCAATTCCGCCAATCCGCACTACGGGCAGATTCAGTCTCGCCAGACTTCCGTTTACTGTCGCATCTACATACAAAACCGAATTCGGATTACTGAAGATTTTCTGCTTCCGGAGATCGGGTACAAATGTGAGTATATCTTTTACCTGAATTTTTGTGTCCCGCAGATCAAGATTTAACTGCAGTACTGGCGGATCTTTTTTTAATGCATCGATTGAAGGCCAGCTGCCACTTATCGATTGCTGAATAGTAGTTCCGGGTGTTTCAAGCAACAGATTTTTAATATAAGCCTGTTGGGAAGTGTAAACGAAATCACCATGCAATGCATTCAGGATAAAACCTGATTTTTCTGACATCGCCGCTGAATCAATAGTTCCGGAAACGGAATCATTGCTGTAGATAAAATTTCTAACAAAGAGCGAAAACTTTTTCGCGTCAATGTGCATATAGTCCATTCCGGCTGCACTGCGCGTTGCATTATCATCATCGAACTTTATATTGTTTTTATTAAGCAGGATCTCTTTTGAAATGAATACCCATGAGGTTGTACTGTCTTCTTTGTTTTCTTTTGCAGATTTCTGTGGCGCTTCAATCGATTTTCCCAACCTCAACACGATATCTGAACTGTCCATCAAAATCCTGTTCATTAAAATTCTGTGACCAGTCAGATCAACCTGATCAATATCCGCCTGAAATTTATTAAGCTCAATTTTATTTTCAATTGCATCATCCGCAGCGAGAAAATACCAATGTATATCTCCGAGTGAAATATTTTTAAGACCGAGTTTGAGAGGGATTGTATGATCGTTTGCTGCCACAATTGTTTCATCTGGCCTGACAGTTACAAGCGGTTTTTGCTGTCGGTAACTGGCCCACATTCCGTCGATCTCAAGGTCTGGTGCGCGATAATCCATGGAGTCCGGATTTATAAATATTTTCCGGATCCTTGCCGAAACCAGATCAGTCACAAATAAGTTCCCTGTTTTTATGTCATCATAAACCAAACGGATACTGTCAAGCCTCAACTCTCCCAGTCTGAATTCAAATGGCTTTGATTTTTCTTTTTTAACACTGGCATCATGCGGCGAGGCGAATGCATCGATGATAAATTGAAAATTAAATTGAGTATCCGGCAGGGATCTTTTCAGATTTGCAGTAAGTGATGCAATCCTGATCAGGTCAGCTTTATACTCACCGTGGAACAAACTCCACATATCGAGATCAGCTCTGACAACACCGGCTGAAAACAATGTATCTTTTGACCGGTCTTCAATGTATACGCCGCCCAATTCAAGGGAAACCGGGAAACGGACACGCAGCTTGCTGATGGCTACTTTGGTATTGAGTTTTGAAGAAAGCCAGTTGACTGCTTTTCCGCGAATATAATCCTGTACAAAAGCTGTCTGGAGAAGTAAAACGACAATAATGATCAGCCCGATCAGTGAAGCCAATACCCATAGGGTTATCCTGCCGATCCGGCCCAAGATAGTCCTGTTGTGTATTTGCTTTTTTCCATCTGAAGGCATATCTGATCTTGTGCGCCGGCTATTTGTTAGTGCTGATTTTTTTGGGCGACAGCTTTATCAACAAACTGATTAAACTATGGTCAGCTTAAGTGAAGATATTCAGAATCCGATCTGATAATTTGACTGGAATTGCAAAATATTCACCAGCGTGTAAGATAACACAAAGCCATCATATGATCGCCCCTTTTGGTACAGCATAGCCGGCTAACGACCTGATACAAATAAAAAAGCCTGCCAGTAACAGCAGACTTTTTACTGAATATTGGAATAAAACGAACCTAGCTTGCAATCCGCTTCCGGTAGTACCGGTTCATGGTTTCAGGTTCATTTTTTCTAGAAGCCAATTATTGAGCAACTCCTGTTGTTCCGGAAATGTCCAGTGTCCGGTTTCAGGTGCCAGGTACAGAGATTTTGGGGCAGTAATTACATTATAGGAAGCATACATCGAAGTAGGTGGGCAAGTCTCATCGTTAAAGCCCCACGAATATATGCCAGGAACTTTCAACATTTTTGAGAAGTTAACCACATCATAATAACATACAGTGTTGATCTTATCTTTTTTATTATTGAATTCGAAATTAGATCCTGTGAAATAATGCGGCCATCCTCCGGCACGTCCGTGCAGGTAGCCGGTAACGTCAGATAGAGCGGGATAGAATGCAGCAAGAAATTTCACTCTTGGATCGAGTGCAGCTGTTATAATAGACAGCGCACCACCCTGACTACCGCCCGTAACTCCGAGCGTGCTGCCATCGTATTGAGGAAGACTTACCAGAAAATCATTGGCTCTTACACATCCGAGATAAACTCTCTTATAATAGAACCGGTTCCTGTCGTCCATATTAAAATTCTGGTAATTATTCAATGAACCGGATGCAAGATTTGTGTAAACAATCGGGTCGAGATTTACAGGAATCCCGTGTATACCGATTTCAAGAGTTATCATTCCTTTTTCGGCCATCGAAATATTTCCGGCATAGGGTCTGATACCAGCACCGGGCACCCTGAGCAGTGCAGGATATTTGCCGGGTTTTTTAGGAATGCAGAGTATTCCATAAACTCTTGAAGTCCCGGGAAAATTCTGCAGACTGAGGTGATAAACATCCACTGTTTCAGTACACCTCTCCGGCATCAGCATCATGCGGGCATCCATTGGAATTGCGGCCAGGCTTGCTTTTGCCGAATCCCAGAAAGATGTAAAATCCGCAGGGAGCGTTACCGTAGGCTGAATCTGTTCGGGATCGAAACCAGCAGTTCCTGCTCTTTTATATTCCTTTCCATTAACCGTTGCCGTTACCGTACACCTCAGAAAACCAGGCGATTTCATTGTACCGCCGTCAACAGTAATTCTGCCGGTTGGCAACCTGACTGCATCTTTTTTTACCGGTGTCATTTTTTCCGGGCCGATTTCATATCTGATGTCTGCATCTGTAACCGGGTTCCCGTCTTTCAGAATTGCAATTGCAAATTTTACATTTTCACCAGTTTTGTAGGTCCAGTTGCTATGATCAGGTGCTACAACAATTTTGATAATCTGTTCTACCGGCTGTGCAACAAGTTGCATTGAAAGCGCCAGCGAAATTGTATTTATTAGTAAAAATGCAAGTTTTCGCATTAAATTATTTTTCCTTAATAATAATAAGTAAGTGGAAAGATCAATGGGATATGGATATTACAGTACAGCCATGGAAAAAGAATTTCCACACTCTGCAAAAAATACTGATTATCGTTCAGGGGTATAAGTCCTTTGGGGTAATTGAGAAGCCGGGCAGCAAATTAGTTGAAAAACATGCGCGTATGTCAATAAGCCCCCATTTTTTTATTTTGATTGATTTTCTCCGGCCTTTTTATATAAAAGTCATAAAATAAATATTTTTTTAAAAATTCACTAAGAACCTGGTGAAATGGAAGGTTGTTTCCGGTATGCCTTAACTAAGTACATCAGCAGAACTACTTGACAGCACAGGACGGGATTCAATTACAACTATGTTATTTTTATCTTCACTGCGAAGGCCTTGTAAAGCGGGTTGATTTGGTATGGTTACAGGACTCTTTATTCCTTGTTATATAGATCAGTTTTATCCGGAAGTTGCCATGCATACCATGCAATTGCTGGAAAAATACGGTTGCGAAGTTGTGTATCCGCTGAACCAGACCTGTTGCGGGCAACCGATGGCAAACTCAGGTTTCGAATACCTCACTGAAAAAAGCAATGAACTTTTCACAAAAAATTTCAGCGGGCTGGATTATATCGTTTGTCCTTCAGGAAGCTGTACACTACATATCAAAGAGCATCTGCATTCATCAAAAGATGAAACAGCTGCACAAAAGATCAGGCATAATATCTACGAGCTCTCTGAATTTCTGACTGATATTTTACAGGTAACCGAACTCCACGCCAGTTTTAACCATCGGGTCGGTATTCACCAAAGCTGTCATGGTCTCCGGGGTCTTATGCTTTCACAGATGAGCGAACTTGTGGCAACTCCGTTTTCAAAACCTGTCCAACTGCTGAAAATGGTAAAAGGGCTTGAGATCGTAAACCTGAACCGTGCCGACGAATGCTGTGGTTTTGGAGGTACTTTTTGTGTTACCGAAGAAGCTGTAAGTGTAAAAATGGGAAAAGATCGTGTTGAAGACCATCTCCGTCAGCAGGTTGAATTTATTACGGGAGTTGATATGAGTTGTCTGATGCATATGGATGGCATTCTGAAAAGAATGAAAAGCAATGTGAGGGTAAAGCATATTGCTGAAATACTGAACAGTAATTAATAATTGCGGCTGATGTTAACACATGCTGATCTGTCAGAAAAATTCAATGCCGATGAACCCAGAGTTGACTGGCATGATGAAACATTGTGGTGGGTAAGGCAGAAACGCGACCACGCTGCAAAACAGATCCCCGAATGGGAAGAGTTAAGAGAACTGGCATCCGTAATTAAAAACAATGTTCTTTCTAATCTGTCAGGATACCTGGTTGAATTTGAAAAGCGCGCAACAGAGAATGGAGTAACTGTTCACTGGGCATCCGATGCGGAAGAACATAATAGAATCCTTCTGCAGATCATTCAGCAACATGGCGCAACAAGCATTGTGAAAAGTAAATCGATGCTTACTGAAGAATGCCATTTAAATCCATTTCTTGCCGAAAACGGAATTGATGTTGTAGATACTGATCTGGGCGAAAGAATTGTTCAGCTTGCCGATGAAGCGCCGAGCCATATTGTGTTACCATGTATCCACTGGAAAAAAGAAGAGATCGGAGAACTGTTTCATCAGCACCTGGGAACTCCCAAAGGAAATGCAGATCCTGTTTTACTTACAAGGGCTGCGCGTGCTCATTTGCGGGAGAAATTTCTGGCCGCAAAAGTTGCAATTACAGGTGCTAATTTCGCTATTGCTGAAACCGGTGAATTTGTTGTTTGTACCAATGAAGGGAATGCAGATATGGGAGCGCATCTGGCAGATGTACATATCGCGTGCATGGGCATTGAAAAAATAATCCCTGAGCGAAAACACCTTGGCGTTTTTTTGAGATTGCTTGCAAGGAGTGCAACCGGTCAACCAATTACAACCTATAGTAGTCATTTCAATAGGCCCGCTCATGGCCAGGAGATGCATATTGTACTGGTTGATAACGGGAGAAGCCGCCAGCTGGGCCGTTCTGATTTCAGGAATTCACTCAAATGCATCCGCTGTGCAGCCTGCTTTAATACCTGCCCCGTTTACAGACGAAGCGGCGGTCATAGTTACCATACCGCCATTGCGGGCCCGATAGGATCTATTCTTGCGCCAAATCTGGATATGCGTAATTATGCTGATCTACCATTCGCGTCTACATTATGCGGCTCATGTACCAATGTTTGCCCGGTTAAAATCGATATTCATCAGCAGCTCTATAAATGGCGCCAGGTATTGGTAAACGAGGGATATGTTGAGCCTGGAAAAAAAATGGCCATTAAAAGCATGGCAAAGGTTTTGTCCAGTCCCGGCATTTTCAGAAAAGCGGGTAGACTTGGTCGTTGGATCCTGCGAAGATTGCCATTCCTGACTAATAACAGGTGGAATCCATGGTTCAAACAAAGAGAGATGCCCGAAGCGCCAAAACAGTCATTTCGCGATTGGTATATCCGGAATAAAAAATCAAAGCAATGAACGCCAGGGAAAAAATCCTTGCATCTGTAAAAGCAAATCAACCTGCATTTTCTGTTCTGCCTGAAATAAATCAACAGCGATCGGGTTCAGTCCTCCTTACTGAACAGTACTGTTCTGTTTTAGAAAGCATTGGAGGTAATGTTTCTGTCATCCAAAGCCAGGAGGAAATCAAAAGGATACTTGCCGGAAAATTCCCTGGTGAGGGAAGAAAAATTGCAGTAGGTCAGTCGTGGCGGGATTTTGCATTGAATTTTGATCTCAATGCTGATTCGCATTCGCTGGAGGATGTGGAGCTTGCAATCATCAATGGTGATTTTGGAGTTGCCGAAAATGGATCGATCTGGGTCAGGGAAGAACAGATGGGACTGAGAGCTCTGCCATTTATTTGTCAGCATCTGGCGGTAATTATTTCAGAAGAAAATATTGTGGCCAATATGCATGAGGCCTATGAGAGGATAGGAAATTCAAAATATGGATTCGGCAGCTTTATTGCAGGTCCGTCTAAAACTGCTGATATTGAACAGTCGCTTGTGTTAGGTGCGCATGGACCCATGAGTATGAGTGTGTTTATTATGAGGCAGGAGGCAGTCTCCCTATCAGCGCGACGCTAATGTTTCGCTGAAAAATAACTGAAAATCTAAATCGTTGATTTTCAACTGCAAATTTTCTAGTTATATAGTAGGAGT
>JAATGW010000497.1 GCA_015654495.1 Chitinophagales bacterium | reverse complement strand
CTTTTGACATTCCGTTTCTCATAAGGTATTCATACATGGTTACATTGATAGGGTAGCCATAAGTCAGGTCCAGGGAAAGAAAACGTTTCTGGTTAAGAAAACGGGCGAGGGGAACAGCCTGCGGATCCATTGCATGAAAATACTCTGATGATTCACTTTGTATAAAGGTCGCTTCAGGCTGAACCTTTAAAATTTCCTGCATGGCTAATATATTGGCTTTGCAAAGATGTTTCAATGCTGTTACAAATGCCTCGTCTGAATGAAGCCTTTCATTCCACCATCCGTATTGTGCCGAGAACATGGCGGTAATAAAAATTTCATTAATTGGCGTATACAGCTGCAAGTCAGGAAACCGTCTTGCAAAAGCCCCGGCATATTCTGCGAAGTGTTGTGGAAAGTCAGGATTCTGGAAATTTCCCATCCAATCCGGTATACCGAAATGACAGAGGTCTACGATGGGTGTGATATGGAGTTCAAGGAGTTTATTAAAGGTCTCATCTGAAAATGCCCAGTCATATCTTCCCGGACCCAGATGTGTTTTGTAGTATGGAGGACCATATCTCAGAAATTCTATTCCCAACTGTTTGACCAGACCAAAATCTTTTTCCCAATGTTTGTAATGATTGGTTTTTTCCAGTTCATCAATACGTTTTGTTGTTCCGTCAGGTAATAAGATGGTTGGGTAACTGTTTTCTATACCAGTTGAAAACATGAATTTATTTCCCGGCATGCAAATATTTTTGAGTTAGTAGAATTTGTATTGTGACTAGAAAATGCAATAGCCAGTTCAGGCAGTAGGCAGTAGGCAGTAGACGGTAGGCAGTAGTAAACAGCCAGCGTTTAATTAAGCATCTTCCTCTTCCACTTTCTCCTGCTCTTGCTCTTTCTCTTTCTCCTGCTCTACAATGGCATTGCTTCAGCCCTGTCTGCCCACTGATTTTCATTCCACCATCCTTTTTTCCCGGGTACCGGATGATGAAAATTTCCATGCCTGCTGATGGATGAAATCATCTCCGCCAGTAAGGTTGGTCGCAGATAGCCATCACTGATATCATACACTCCTTTTTCATAGTAATTGTTATTTTCCAGCAGGAGAGAATTCCAGTCGAATGCACCCAGCAAAGACCAGGCAGTAACCGCCTGAACAATCATTCCGCTCCTGTTTGCATTACAACATGAGTCCCATATTTCTTTCCACCAGGTCAGCTGATCTTCTTCTGAGCCATTCAGATGACATTCTGTTATTGCCAGGGGTAACCTATACCTGCTCCACGCTTCCTGAATCAATCTCGCTATGCCCTGCATGGTCCCCGTACCTGCTGCTGCTATATCTGCATACATATCCTTTCCATTGCCGCCATGGGTATGAAGGGGATAGGCATGCAGGTTCTCATCAAGAAATCTTTCTGAAGTGACATAATAATTGAAACCCATAATATCAGGCGGGCAGCTATTATCAAGAAAGAATTGCAGTTCCTGTTCACCAATTCCTGAATTGATTAGATAATTCCAGAAATAATGCTGGCGGTTCAGTTTACCACAGAGCAAATCATAGGTAAGCCAGCGCCTTTTATTTTCAAATTCTGCCTGGTACGATAGTAAAGGCGTACCATGGGTTTTCGAAAGATCTTCGGTTTGAATCAGTTTGGCGTTCGGATTTATTTTCCGGATGCTCTGCATGGAAAGAATAATGCCCCTGATCTGGTTCAACAGCATTTTATAAAAAGCGAACTCGCTTGTATGATGCGGATACCAGAAACCATACAGACCGCTGAATCTTGCTGTAGTTAAAGGTTCGTTGACAGGAGTATAATATTCGAGCCAGGGAAAACGTGATGCAACCTCGCCTGCATACGCGGCAAGTTTAACAGCGAAGTTTTCATCCAGTAAATCCGTACTCTTCGGGCCACTGCCATGATGCATCAGACCAGCAATGGGAATAATATTTTTCGCACGCAGGTAGTCCAATTGTTTCTCTATCCAATACCAGTTAGTGGAATCGCTGTTATCATGATGTTCCCATAACACAGGGTAACGAATACGGCCGAATCCCAAACCAGCAAAATGCTCAAGATCGTCGATTCTGGCATAATGACCGGCATCTTCCAGCTGATCCCTGTAAGTATCACCCACCCGGTTTATTGTACACTCCACTCCGCCCCAGATCTCAGGATTGCAAAACGTGTGAGGTCTTTCCATTGAGATGCCAGATTTTGTCATTAGAGATATTAAGCTTTTTATAAAGCGCAAGCGACTGGGCAACCACCTGGTCCATATTGTAATATTTGTATGTTGCAAGCCTGCCGGTGAAATACACATTCTTTGCAGTAGCACTCAACAACTGATACTTTTTATACAACTCATTATTTTCAGGTCGTGGAATCGGATAATAAGGATCACCATCGGCCATCGGATATTCATAAACCACACTTGTTTTAGGATGCTTCTGCCCAGTCAGGTATTTGAATTCCGTACTCCTGGTATAAGCGTGTTCGTTTGGATAATTGACTGTACCTGTAGGTTGAAATTGTTCTTTCTCAATAGTTTCAAAACGGAATGCAATGGAACGGTAAGGAAGTTTGCCGTAACAATAGTCAAAATAATAATCGATCGGCCCGGTATATATCATCTCCCTGAATGGGATTTCTTTCTCAATTTCTTTATAATCCACATTGAGCATGATCTTAATGTTGGGATGAGAAAGCATATTTTCGAATAATCGTGTATATCCATGTAAAGGCATGGCCTGAAAAGTATCTGTAAAATACCTGTCGTCGCGGTTGCTTCTTGTTGGAATCCGCGCGGCAACGGATGCATCCAGTTCTGAAGGATCTAAGTCCCACTGCTTTTTTGTATAGTGTTTGAAAAACTTTTCATAAAGGTCGCGACCCACTTTACTTATTACCGCATCTTCCGATGTCACGATCCGGTCAATTTTTTCTGAGCGCGATTTGAGAAATTCTTCTACCTGTGCGGATGACAGGTTCATTCCGTATAACCTGTTAATAGTATCAAGATTTATTGGAATGGGTACAAGCATACCATCTACGCTTGCAAGTACACGGTGTTCATAGGCACGCCAGCTGGTGAATTTTCCCAGATAATCAAAAATTTCCCTGCTATTGGTATGGAAAATATGAGGCCCGTATTTATGTACAAGTATTCCTTCGTTATCGAAATGATCATAGGTGTTCCCTGCAATATGCGGCCTTTTGTCAACGATAAGTATTTTTTTAT
>JAATGW010000446.1 GCA_015654495.1 Chitinophagales bacterium | reverse complement strand
TTCTTTCAGCGTTATTATTCTTCCTATTATACCAACTGTCGAATAACTGCAGAAAAATCCACTGCGTCCATTTATAAAAAGAAGGATCAGAAGTACTCACTTCCCGGCTCCAGTCAAAACAAAAACCGATCTTATCCAGTTGCGACCGGAAATTGCGGATATTATCGGCAGTTGATGCTGCCGGATGTATACCATGTTCAATAGCATATTGTTCAGCGGGCAATCCGAAACTGTCGTAGCCCATCGGGTGCAGTACATTAAATCCTTTCAATCTTTTGTACCTGCTGAATATATCGCTCGCGATATAACCGAGCGGATGACCTACGTGTAAGCCCGCCCCGCTCGGATAGGGAAACATATCCAGCACATAATATTTCGGCTTAGCCGATTGGTTGCTTACTTTATATGTCTCCTTCGCTTTCCAGTACTCCTGCCATTTCTCTTCTATATTTCTGAATTGATATTCCATTAAATGCTGGTGTATTAAACTGATATGTTAAAACAGGCCTTCCTTAAAATTTTTTTTCGCAGTACCCCGTTATGAAGTGGGCAAAATTACAGAAACAACGCAAAATGACTATTTTTGCGCGCACTTTCCCGGCTCAGCACCTGTAATGACATTATAGATTTCAAAACAATTCCGTAAGCATGACAGAGATCAGCAAAACTTCCATGAAACGTAGTAAACCATCCTATACCATGGCCATCCTTGGTGTGGCCCTTGTACTTTTTATTCTCGGAATGCTTGGATGGATTACAATAAATGCCAGCAAACTGGAAAATTATTTCAAGGGAAGTGTACAGGTTCATGCTTATATCCGCGAAGGTAGCCCCCAGAAAGAAATAGACTCCTTAAAAAATTATATTACCAGCCGCGTATATGCCCGGAATGTGGAATATGTGACCAAGGAAATGGCCCGTGAAAAATTTATTGGTGACAATAATGAGGACTGGAATAAGGTACTTGATTATAATCCCTTGCCCGCCAGTGTTGATTTTTACCTGGATCCAGTATTTGTAAACAGAGACAGCCTCACAAGTATTATAAGTGATATTGAACAGCATTTCATTGTGAGTGAGATCAATTATCCTGACGCAGTTGTGAACAATCTCAACAATGTGGTAAGGAAAATTGAAATATTTCTGCTGGTATTATCGGCCATATTATCCCTGATCGCAATAATACTGATTGATAATACCATTAAGCTGGCGATGTTTTCCAACAGGTTTCTGATTAAAACCATGCAGATGGTAGGAGCTACGCGCTGGTTTATTTCAAAGCCATTCGACAAGAAAGCAATTCTTAATGGCCTCACCAGCGCATTGTTAGCGATTATATCAATAGTAATGATCATATATGCCGTTGAAAAGTGGTGGCTACCTGAAATAAAAGTACTCCGCGATAATATCCTCCTCACTGTTCTTTTTTTATCGATGATATTAATTGGCATCGGTATCACATTTATCAGTACGCACAGAAGTGTTACTAAATACCTCAAAATGAAGCTCGATGACCTGTATTGAGATGGGTCAAAAAGTAGCCGTTGCGCCTTGCCGGTTCAGCTATTTGCCGTATTTTGCGCCATATTAACCTGCTATGGAAAAAAAGAATACCGCATTGTTCGGAAAAGAAAATTTCCTTTGGATGGCTATCGGAGGCCTCGTGATTATTACAGGCATACTGCTGATGTCAGGTGGGAAGAGTACTGACCCGAATATATTTTCCGACCAGGAAGTGTATAGCGTGCGTCGCATTACAATTGCTCCCCTCCTTATTATTGCCGGTTTTATTATAGAGGTTTATGCCATTATGAGAAAGCCCAAGACCACCTGATTTCCAACTGAACACATCACCAGAACCCTCATTGAGCAACCTGATTACCCATCAACATGGATCTGTTCCAGGCAATACTTCTTGCAATTATTGAAGGGATTACAGAATTTCTTCCCATATCGTCTACCGGACATATGGCGATTGCTTCTGCGGTGATGGGTATCAACAAACTTCCCTTTGCCAAATTATTCATGATCGTTATCCAGTTCGGGGCGATTCTATCAGTAGTGGTATTGTACTGGAGAAAATTTTTCAACTTCAGACAGGTTTCTTTCTACATAAAACTTTTTGTTGCGATCCTTCCGGCCATGTTATTCGGGGTTTTTCTCAAAGACCATATTGAATCCGTGCTGGAGAAACCCCTGGTTATTGCACTGGTGCTGCTGGGCGGAGGTATTGTATTGATTTTTGTTGATAAATGGTTTATGAATCCGGCTAAGTTTAAGGAAGAAGAGGTCTCGAATAAGAATGCGCTGGTGATCGGCCTGTTCCAGGTTCTTGCAATTGTATTGCCCGGCCTCAGCAGGAGCGCCGCCACCATCATCGGCGGTATGCAGCAGAAATTATCGCGTCAGCTGGCGGCTGAATTTTCATTTTACCTGGCCGTACCAACCATGCTTGCGGCAACTGTGAAAAGTTTATACGATATGAATATCGAATCGCCGGAGCTGCTGAGTTTGAAAAATATGGAGATCCTGGTCATCGGCAGCGTTGTGGCTTTCTTTATTGCTATTCTTGCAATACGTTTTTTAATAACTTTTCTTCAGAAAAACGGCTTCCGGTTTTTTGGCTGGTACCGCATTTTTATAGGACTGATTTTGCTTACCCTCATAGCTACCGGATATATACAGGCATGATCCACGTTACACGTTGAACGTTTAACGTACCTTTCGTTCCGATAAATAATGATTGCATGGTTAAAGGCTCAAGAAAAAAAGAAAATGCGTGGGCGATGTACGACTGGGCTAACAGTGCTTACAATCTCGTAATCACTGCAACCATTTTCCCCGCGTATTATGTTGGCATTACAAGTTCAAAAGTGCAAGGTGAACTTTCTTTTGTTGATTTTTTTGGTTATAAAGTGATCAACACCGTGCTCATGGATTATGCACTTGCATGCGTGTTTGTTATTGTTGCAATCAGCTCACCCATACTTTCCTCCATAGCTGACTACCGCCGGAACAAAAAGGTATGGCTATCCATATTCAGTATAGTCGGTGCCTGTGCTTGCAGTGCACTTTTTTTCTTTAAGCCGTCGATGATTGAATACGGCATTATAGTTTTTGCGATAGCCGCCCTGGGATACTGGAGCAGTCTTGTATTTTATAATTCATACTTACCTGATATTGTGCCACCATCGGACCGTGACCGGGTGAGTGCGAAAGGATTTGCACTGGGTTATATCGGCAGTGTATTGTTGCAGGTAATTTGTTTTATTTTCATTGTAAAGCCTGAACTGTTACATTGGCTGGGGCCTATTTCAGATCAACCTCATTTTGCAGTACGCACATCATTCCTGTTAGTAGGAATCTGGTGGCTGGGATTTGCTCAAATTACACTGCGCGCGATGCCATTGGAAAGTAAAGAGATCAGGAAAGCTAAAAAAAATGTTTTGACAAATGGATTCAGAGAACTGCAGCTTGTTTTTAAACAGGTCAGGTCTATGATCGTGATGCGCAGATTCCTGTTTGCGTATTTCCTTTATAGCATGGGTGTACAAACAGTGATGCTGGTGGCTGCAGGTTTTGCAAAAAAAGAAATTTTTACTGACCCCAAGGATGAACCGAAACTTCTTATCACCATAATTATTATTCAATTAATTGCGATTGTCGGTGCCATTGGAATGAGCAGGCTGTCAAAATTTTTCGGCAATTTCAATGTGCTCATCATCGCAGTCGTGATATGGATCGGCGTGTGCATCTGGGCTTATTATGTGAAAAGCCAGGTTGCTTTTTATTTTGTGGCAGCAACCGTAGGACTTGTTATGGGTGGCATACAATCTATGAGCCG
>JAATGW010000077.1 GCA_015654495.1 Chitinophagales bacterium | reverse complement strand
TTGCGGTGCTCTTTTTCTTATCGCCTGAGCAATCGCTATTGCCGGGAAAATATGACCACCCGTTCCACCTCCCGCTATGATGATTCTTTTAACGCTCATCTTCCGATTCAGCATTTTCATCGTTTTCAGCTACCGTTGACAGCTTGCCTTCAATCTGTTCCACATTCCGCGCAACGCTCAATATGATTCCGATTGCAATACATGTGAAAAGAAAAGAACTTCCTCCCATACTTACCAGCGGCAGCGTGACTCCTGTTACAGGAAACAGATTCACATTCACAGCCATATTCGCCATTGCCTGGATCACCAGCGTAAAACTCAGTCCCAATGCAAGAAAAGCCCCAAACGCGTAGGGGCACCTTTTAAAAATCCGGATGCAACGGAACAAAAATGCCAGATATATAAAAAGCACAAATGCTCCGCCGATCAATCCATATTCTTCAATGATGATTGCATATATAAAATCAGAATAAGGGTGAGGGAGAAAATTTCTTGCTTCACTGTTACCCGGACCGAGCCCGACCCATTTCCCTTTTGCAATTGCTATTTTGGACTGCTGAATCTGGTACGCTGTTTCTGTTTTATCAGCATACATAAAATTCTGAACACGCCGGATCCAGGTCTCTATTCTGCCCTTGGTCAGGATGGATGGCAATGGTTTCGATTTCCCTTCGGCTTTATCGTAGTATCCCGCCGCAATGCCTATCAGGATAATAATCGGAATTGCCGTAATGCCGATCACCAGTCCGATATGTTTCATGCTCACTCTTCCGATAAACATCAGCAACAGACTCGTTGCGCCAGTGAGTAAAGCTGTTGAAAGATTTGCCGGTGCAATCAATGCACAGGTGACAAGAACCGGAACGATTAAAGGAATAAATCCTTTCTTAAAATCTTTAATCACCGGTTGCTTACGACTGAGTTGCCGGCCCAGGTACATAAACAGTGCGAGCTTCGCCATGTCTGAAGTCTGGAATGTGAGATTAATTATCGGCAGTTTTATCCAGCGGTTGGCTTCGTTGATACTCGAACCAAAAACCAATGTATATAAAAGGAGTGGAATTGATACGAGGTATAGGATTAAGGCCACACGTGAATAAATGGTATAATTAACGAGATGTGCAAAATAGATCAGCACAACTCCGATAATGATAAATACCACCTGCTTGAACAAATAGGATTCCGTACTCTTCGATAGTTTATAGGCAAGGGTTCCTGTACTGCTGTAAACTACCAGCAGACTCATCATAGTTAATATGAGCACGATTGCCCAGATAACTTTATCCCCGCGTGTATTCTGCGCGAGACGTGAAAAAGAAGGTGCTATTTTTTGATCGGACATCATTTTTTAGTTCATAGTTCTTAGTTCATAGTTCATAGTTCTCAGGAGGTTTAACGTTGAACGTTAAACCTCTTTATAGTTCTCTGACTGCTTCCTTAAACTGCCGTCCCCTGTCTTCATAATTTTTAAACAGATCGAAACTTGCACATGCGGGGCTTAACAATACCACATCTCCTTTATCTGCCAGCCTGAATGCGGCATGCACGGCTTCTTTTGCACTTGCGGTATTAACCATCACCTCTACCTCATGCCCGAATGCTTTGTGAATTTTTGTATTATCGGCCCCCATACACACTATTGCTTTCACCTTTTCTTTAACCAGTTCCATCATTGAAGTATAGTCATTACCCTTATCAACTCCTCCAAGTATAAGAATTACAGGTTTTTGCATACTCTCGAGAGCAAACCAGGTACTGTTCACATTGGTTGCTTTACTGTCGTTTATAAATTCAACACCACGGATCATTGCTACAAATTCCAACCTGTGTTCAAGACCCTTGAAAGAAATGACTGCGTCGCGGATCTTCTGTTTGCGGATATCCATAACCGTAGCCGAAAGACAGGCAGCCATGGTATTGTACTGATTGTGTTTCCCTTTCAGTGCAAAATCATAAATGCTCATGGTAAATGGTTCCGGACCCTGAATCACCATGTGATTATTATTGATATACGCGCCCCTCGGCAATTCTTTACTCATAGCAAACGGCAATGGTTTTGATAAAAAGGGAATCTGGTTGATATACTGCATGGTTACAGGATCGTCTTCACAATAAATGAATGAGTCGCCCGCCACCTGGTTTTTTACGATATTGAATTTTGCACGGATATAGTTTTCAAAAGAGTAATCGTATCGGTCAAGATGATCTTCTGTGATATTCGTTAACACTGCCACATCCGGTCTGAACTCCACGATATCATCTAACTGAAAACTGCTTATCTCCGTTATATATAACTCCTTCGGATCAACCGCTACCTGCCTTGCAAATGAAATCCCGATATTCCCAACCATCGCGCAATCCAGACCCGCTGTTTTGCATATATAATATGTCAGTGCGGTAGTCGTGGTTTTTCCATTGCTTCCTGTAATCCCGATGATCCGGCTTGCACCTTTATGGCGATAGGCCAGTTCAATATCACTGATCAGCAGAACTCCTTTTTCAACCAGTTTCTTTACAAAAGGACTTTTGTGTGGTATGCCCGGACTTTTCATCACTTCTTGAGCCCAGTTAATTTTATCATCACTATGCCCACCTTCTTCATAATCGATTCCCCACGATTTCATCTCTGCCTGGTATTGTTCTTTCACAACCCCACCATCAGAAACAAATACCTGGTATCCCTCCTTTTTTGCAAGGATAGCAGCCCCCACACCGCTTTCACCGGCACCCAGTATTAAAATCCTCCTGTTCATGAACTACTGTTTCAAAAAAAATTTGGTTTTTCAATGGATGAATTTCTTTGGTTCATTAACAGAAGCCCTGGGACAGATCTTCAGTTTTCGATAACATGTATGGATGGTTTTTCAGGATTACATTTTAAACTTTCTACGTTCAACGTTGAACGTGAGAGCTATCTCAACTTCAGCGACAATATTGCAAACACAACACAAAGCAGGGTCACTATCCAGAACCTAACAGCAATCTTGCTTTCATGATAGCCAATTTTCTGGTAGTGATGATGCAACGGACTCATCAGGAACACTCTTTTCCCTTCACCATATTTCTTCCTTGTATATTTAAAATAGCTCACCTGAATTACCACACTAAGGTTCTCTACAAGGAACACTCCGCAGAAAATCGGAATAAGTAATTCTTTTCTCACGATTATTGCCAGCACGGCGATAATTCCTCCGAGCGCCAGGCTACCGGTATCTCCCATGAATACCTGTGCGGGATATGTATTGTACCAGAGAAATCCGATACAGGCACCGATCATCGCAGCAATGAAAATGGATACTTCACCGAGGTTGGGGATGTACATAATATTTAAGTAATCTGCCAGCAGCAGGTTACCACTTGCATAGGAAAAAACAGCAAGACAAATTCCTATGAGTGCCTAAACTCCGGTAGCAAGTCCATCGAGTCCGTCTGTAATATTTGCTCCGTTGGAAACAGCGGTTATAATAAAAATTACAACGAGTATGTACAAAATCCATGTGAGCCCTTTTATTGCACCCGGCATCAGTTTGGAATAATTGAATTCATGCCCTTTTACAAAAGGAATGGTAGTGATAGGTTCATCAGCAGCAACAAAATTTCTGATTTTTCCTTCCCTTGTTGTTACCTGTATTGCTTTTGCAGGAACCTTATCGCCAGTATACTCGCGGTATACCTGCACATTATCATTGAAAAGCAATGTTGCTCCGATAATAATGCCCAGGCCTACCTGTCCGAGTATTTTAAACCATCCGGCTAACCCATCTTTATCGCCTTTTTTATAGGCTACACCTGCTTTCTGCGCGAGTCTTTTCGCACGGAGTTTCAGGTAATCATCTATGAATCCCACAATACCCAACCACACTGTGCACAGAACCATCAGTCGTATATAGGTCTTATCAAGATTGGCGAAGAGCAGCGTCGGTATCAGAATACCCAAAAGAATAATGATTCCACCCATTGTCGGTGTACCCTTCTTCTTTTCTTCACCCTGCAATCCAAGTTCCCTCACACTTTCGCCTACCTGCATTTTCTGAAGGAACCGGATGATACGGCTTCCATATACCATCGTGATCAGCAGCGACAGCAGAATATCCATCAATGCCCTGAAAGTGATGAACTGAAACAGTCCACTTCCGGGGAATTTGATGTTCTCTGATGTTAACCACTGAAAGAGATGATAGAGCATTTTAGTTTTTAGTTCTTAGTTTATAGGGGTTTAACGTTGAACGTTAAACGTT
>JAATGW010000444.1 GCA_015654495.1 Chitinophagales bacterium | reverse complement strand
TAGTCTTATATGCTGAATCAGCTGAGCCCGGTATTGCGACTCCTTAATCAGAAAGGTTACCAGATCGAGCCTTTCATTTATTTTTCCCGGATCCAGCAGGGGCATCATGATCCATCGCTTCAGCATACGGGCACCCATAGGCGAAACGGTATGATCTATCGTCTTCAGCAGGTTATTCCCCTGTTCAGTCGAGCTGCTTACAAGTTCGAGATTCCGGATCGTAAACCTGTCCATCCATACATAATCTTCGCGGTTTATTCTTTGTATGGAAGTGATATGATTGAGGTTCGGATGTTCAGTATCTTTTAAATAATGGAGAATTGCGCCGGCTGCTACAACTGCATTACTCATTTCATCAATACCAAAACCTTTCAGGGAATGTGTTCCGAAATGCCTCAGCAAATTTTCACGTGCAAATCCTTCTTCAAAAATCCAACTCTCCAGGCTATAGGTATAAAACTTCTTGCCATAGGTTTCACGAAAAAATTTCTGCTGACTCCTCTGAAAAATAACTTCTGCAGGTTGCAGGGTCTGCAGGAGATTGTCCATATACTCCTGATCGCCTTCAGCAACAAAAAATTCTCCGGTTGAAATATCCAGAAACGCAATACCGTTTTTCGGATCGCTGATATGAATAGCAGCCAGGAAGTTATTGCTGTTATGCTCGAGTAATTTATCGTGTGTAGCCACACCTGGCGTTACAAGTTCTGTAACTCCCCGTTTTACAATTCCTTTCGCCAGTTTGGGATCTTCGAGCTGGTCGCAGATAGCAACCCGGTATCCGGCTTTTACAAGTTTGTGCAGATAGGTATCGAGAGAATGATGCGGAAAACCCGCCAGTTCTGAACTCGCTGCAGAACCGTTGTTTCGCTTTGTGAGTGTAATCCCGAGTACAGTACTCGCTTTAATTGCATCTTCACCAAAGGTTTCATAAAAATCACCGACCCTGAACAACAATATTGCATCCGGGTATCTTTGCTTGATAGCATTGTGCTGCTGCATTAAAGGGGTATCGGCACCGTTTTTCGACATTTTTTCCGTTGAAATGCTGCAAAAATAAGGAAGCACCTGTGTTCCAGCAGGTAATTCATCGTTTGTGCAGAAGTTATAGATTATCGTGTATAAATTGTTTTAATTCCAGGGCAGAAAAGTTATTTTTACCAATTAACCCCTTACGATGCGCGCATTGCCTTGCCTGATCCTTGCCCTTCTTTCCTTTTGTTGTAGCACATTTGCTCAGCAAACGGTCAACTTCAGTTCATCCAATCTTCCCATAATAGTAATCAATACTAACGGACAGGAAATCGTCAATGATCCCAAGGTGATGGCGGATATGGGCATTATCTACAATGGAGAAGGTAACCGCAATCAGATAACCGATCCGTTCAACCATTATAATGGCAAAATCGGAATCGAGATCCGGGGACAATCATCGCAGATGTTTCCGATGAAATCCTATAGCCTCGAGCTCTGGGATAACAATGCCGATGGAGTGGATAAATCATTATTTGGTTTGCCAAAAGAAAGCGACTGGGTTTTATATGCTCCGTATACTGACAAAACCCTTATGCGCAATTTTTTGGCCTATACTTTATCCCGTAACCTGGGTCATTGGTCAGCAAATTGCCGTTTTGTGGAAGTGGTTCTTAACGGAAAATATGTCGGGATTTATGTGTTCATGGAAAAGATCAAAAGAAACAAAGGCCGTGTGAATATTCCTAAAATGGAAAAAACTGATGAGAGCGGCGATGCTGTTACCGGTGGGTATATTTTTAGTCTTGATAAAGAACCCAACGGCTGGTTTTCACAGTATACCCCGCCATATTCCACCGGAAATCAGCGACCGCAATTCTCTTATATCTACCCAAAACCTGAATACATTAATAATGCCCAGAAAGCATATATCAAAAGCTATGTGGATAGTTTTGAAAATGTTTTAAAGAGTAACCAGTTTCAGGATCCCTTGAATGGAGTGAGAAATTTCGCAGACCTTAATTCTTTTATGGACTATTTCATTGTGAATGAAGTGGGGCGCAATGTTGATGGATACAGGCTCAGTTCTTTTTTTTATAAAGACAGGAACAGCATCAACAGGAAAATCGTTGCGGGGCCTGTATGGGATTACGATCTTGCTTTTCGTAATGCCGATTATTGCAACGGAAATTTAACATCCGGGTGGGCTTATGATTTCAATACGGTTTGTCCGGGTGATGGTGCCGGTCTTATTCCTTTCTGGTGGTACCGCCTGATGGAAGACACAGCTTATACAGCATCCCTGCGATGCCGCTGGAACGATCTGCGCAGCACAACACTTAGTGTAAATAACCTGAACCACCTGATAGACTCAGTAGTGCATCTGGTAAGTGAAGCAGAGGTCCGGCATTTTACGGCATGGCCTGTGCTAGGCCAATATGTCTGGCCAAATCCCCAACCCATTCCGGTAAGCTATGATGGCGAAATTGCAACACTAAAGGACTGGTTAAAAACACGACTGGAATGGATAGACAGGAATCTTCCCAATAAAGGAAAATGCGGCGAAAATACAGCTGATCTCGCAGGTAGTTTCGGCATCTGGAGCCGGGAAAATCCTTTTCTTGGCAATGCGGAAATCAGACTTAAATCAAAAACTCCGCAGATTGTACATATGCAGGTCATCGACATGTCAGGCCGCAAACTTTCTGCGCGGAAAATAGAACTCATCACCGGCAATCAATGGGTATCACTTAATGCGACAGGCTGGCCAGCCGGAATTTATCTCATTCATGTTTTTAATGATACCGGGGAAAAGCAAACGCTTAAAATGATTAAAGCCTACTAGACGTTGAACGTTAAGGGTATCTTTGAATATGCGTAAAAAAACTATGGAGGAATTGCAGCGAAAATCGGTCACTCAATTCCATGACGCAAAAAAAGTTCCGGTGATCGCGGTATTGGATAATGTGAGAAGCATGCATAATGTCGGCAGCGTTTTTCGTACTGCCGATGCATTTCTTTTATCCTCTGTTTTTCTCTGCGGATACACTCCTGTGCCACCACATCGCGAGATCAATAAAACTGCATTAGGCGCTACCGAAACCGTGTATTGGAAATATTTTTCCACTACTGCAGAAGCAGTTGAACAGCTAAAAAAAGATGGGTATGAAATCTGGGCTGTGGAACAGGTTCATGACAGCATCATGCTGAATGAAATTGAATGGAGCGGTGATGAAAAACTGGCTATTATTTTCGGAAATGAAGTGCATGGTGTTGAAGAAGAAATCCTCCGGCTTTGCAAGGGCAGTATTGAAATACCGCAATCAGGAATGAAACACTCATTAAATATTTCCGTTGCTGCCGGTATTGTTTGCTGGGAACTGGTGAGAAATCTTAAGGAATAGCAGAAACGAAATGATCGCAGTACATTTGCGCTTTATTATTGAAAAATGAATTCTGTAAAAAACTATCTTTCGCTCATAAAATTTTCTCATACGGTTTTTGCAATGCCTTTTGCGATGATCGGTTTTTTTATCGGGGTTCTGAGCCGGATGGAATTGCTGCCCGCGACTGACCTGACAACAGGTGGAAAGGCGATTGCAGATTATCTTACTGAGAACTGGATGATATTCGTGTTGGTGATTTTATGTATGGTTTTTGCCCGGAGTGCAGCAATGGCATTCAATCGTTATCTCGATCGCCAGTTCGACGCACGTAACCCACGTACTGCTATCCGTGAGATTCCGGCAGGAATAATAAAACCGGGAAATGCACTGATGTTCACCATTCTCAATTCTGTTCTTTTCGTTGTGTGCACCTGGTTTATAAATGTGCTTTGTTTTATTTTGTCGCCCGTAGCATTGGCTGTTGTTCTCGGGTATAGTTACACAAAAAGATTTACACCGCTTTGTCATCTCATATTAGGATTGGGCCTCTCGCTTGCACCCATCGGTGCCTATCTGGCTGTAACAGGTTCCTTTGCGTGGCTGCCGATATTCTTTTCATTTGCAGTTGTTTTCTGGGTGAGTGGTTTCGATATTATCTATTCACTGCAGGACGAGGAATTTGATCAGAAGAACCGGCTTTATTCGATCCCCGCGTGGTTAGGAAAAAAACGCGCGCTGCATGTATCCGAATTTTTACACCTCCTGTCCGCAAGCTTTGTAATTATCGCCGGACGGTTTGGTGATTTTGGCTGGTGGTATTGGCTCGGCGTGCTCGTATTTGTTTTCATGCTGATCTATCAGCATTCACTGGTGAAACCTACAGATCTCAGTCGCGTTAACCTGGCTTTTATGACCTCCAATGGAATTGCCAGCGTAGTATTCGCCGTGTTTACTATTACAGATTTATTTCTTCGCTGATGGCGCGGATTCTCTCCATCGATTATGGCAGAAAAAGAACCGGACTTGCAGTTACCGATCCGATGCAGATCATAGCAACCGGCCTCACAACAGTTGAAACGCAACAGCTCATGAATTACCTCAAGGCCTACCTGCTCAGAGAATCTGTGGAGAGATTTATTATCGGCGATCCGCGAAACCTTGACGATTCAGAGACCCATATCACTGCTGATGTTCAGCTTTTTATCAAAAGGCTGAATAAAGAATTTCCGGCTATTCCCGTAGAAACTGTTGATGAGCGATACACTTCAAAAATGGCTTCCCGCGCTATGATTGATATGGGTATGAAAAAAAAGGACCGGCGCAACAAAGCGCTTGTGGATGAAATAGCCGCAACCATGATGCTCCAGGAATGGCTCCTTAGAAGTACGAAGTAGGAGGTTAGAAGTTAGAAGTAAAACAGCCAAATACAAATTACGTTTTGTAGTTCCGGAGGAACGATGATCTTATAGCCCGGGATTTCAATCCCGGGTACAAAGTCCGCGGTGAGAAGTAAAACAGCCAAATACAAATTACGTTTTGTAGTTCCGG
>JAATGW010000602.1 GCA_015654495.1 Chitinophagales bacterium | reverse complement strand
GATGGCACCACGATATAGCCCTTGGGTGGTGCTGTGCTATAGCCGGGCGGTAGAAATAGGTATTTACCTCCTTTGCCTGCATCCCCGCCCGAAGGCCCGATATCGGCAAGTGGCACTTCCCATGAGTCTATGGCACTTCCGAAGAAGGCAACTTTTTTTGTTGCAGGCGGTACTTCCAACACCACAGGCCCATTGCCCAGGTCTAAAAAGGTCATTACATAGGGTGTTTGATTATTGGCGGTAAGTGCTTCGTGCCTTGATTCAAGCACTTTAGAGCAGTAAATAATGTCGCCCAGATTTGCGTCCAGGTCGCGCTTGAGCGATGTGCGGATAGCGGCCATGCTCACTGCGGGCATGCCCCAGACAGTAGCTTCGATGGCGCGGTTGTATATAATTTGTTCTTCTATGTTGGCAGGTTTAAATATTGCTGTATCAACTTTTGAAGTATCGGCAGATGAAGCCTTGTTTTCCGTTTTTGATTTTTGTGTGCATGAGAAGAATATTGTCGCTGCTAGTAACTGCAAAAGGAATCTTTTCATAATTACTGTTTGAGAATTTTTGTTAGGATGATAAGAACCGATCCTGAAAAGCATTTTTCATAAAAAAGAGGAATAGAATTTTGATAGGATTTGGAAGAATAACTATGCTGTTCAAAACAGAATCAGCTTAAGGAAATTTCGCAATATGTACTGGCGAAGATTATAACCTGCCAGGTTCGGGATCCTGGCAGGCGTGTTTTAATGCCTTTTAATTAGTAGGCTCGCTTAATTTCCGCATTACCTCATCCAGGTTAAAACTCGCCGGTTTTTGCCTTGGAGGAAATTGTATGCCGCGATTATAGCAGCTTGGGTTGTACCATCCTATGTCATCTCCCATGATGACAAGGATATTTGGTTTTTTTTGCGCGAAAATGTTCTGGTTAATACATAACCAAATGAACATGAGCAGAACGCCCCCTTTTGTGTTTGTTGGAATTGGTTTAAACCTTTTCATGTTATTCTATTTCTATGAGGAATGAATGTGCTTTACGGGTCTCATGTTAAGACCTGCCGCGTTTGCATTTTTGACTATGACTGATAGGTCTTCAGTGCTTTTAGTTTTTAGTTTTTGCGAATCAAAGTGATATGTTTTATTGTTGTTTAATTCTTTCCGACTTTAATTCAATAAACAAACGCTATATGCTATTTTATTTTTACTATATCCGGTAACCGCCAGCTCTTATCAAAAAAAGCTTCAGTAGGACTGTACCAGCGGAAATATGTAAACCAACCTTTTCCGGTGACAGTTTTTATCCAGTTGGCTTCTTTTCCTGGGGGAGCCGAAGGCCCGAAATACACATCTATCGAACCATCACTGTTTACTTCATTCTTATCTGCAGATGAAACCGAAGTTTTTGGAACGCCATTATCTAAAATGGAGCGTGTTCCATTATCATAAACAATCACCGACCAGAATTCTTTCGCAGGTACATTGGCAGGTATATGCAGGGTATAATTCTTTCCGCCATCGAGCCATTCGCCGTCCTTATCTTTTGCAGCTGAAAAATATTGAGAACCCACACCCGGGATTTTTAGTATCATACCTGCTGCAACAGTAATCGCTTCGAATGTATAGTCGGTGCGTTCATCCAGCTGACTATAGTTTGCTGTTTCCTGGTTCGGATTTAAAGGCAATACATATTCCCAGTGCGTGCCGGGATAAGCGATAATGCTATCTGTGCGCGGAGCCATGCTGATGGTTTGCGCCATGCGGAAACCAAAATCTGCTGCCTGTGTTAAAATCCTTTTCTGACGTTCGTTGGGATTGAATGGTTTTCCTTTCTCTATACCTAAGGGCTTCAGCATGGCAATAAAAAAGCGATCACGTTCCTGCACGGGCTCATTGTTGATGATTTCGGCCAATCGTTGCCAGTATTCAAAACCCCGTGGAGCAATGGTATTAATCGGCAAACTTCCATCAACAATTTTAGTTGCGGGAGGATTGCCTGATTTACTTAGCGGATAAATTTTCACCAGTTTCAAAGTATTGGCAGCCGCAGTAGTATTTCCTTCTTTTACAAAAGCTCGCCCGAGATACAGAACTTTATTTGTCGTGGAGGGCACAACAAAATATCCGGCAGGTGCTTTGCCATTATGTCCGGGAGGCAACACAAGAAATTTTCCACCTTTTCCTTTGTCAGGCCCCAATGGTCCCACTTCTGTAATCGGTCGCTGCCACCAATCGTCAATACAGCCATAAGCTCCCAGGGGCGATTCAATAACAACAGGACCTTTTGAAAGATCAATCGCTGACAGACCGTAAATGGTATTGTTATTGGCGGTCAATCCGACATTTTTCGCAGTGGCGTATGCTCCCACTACATTCATGTCATTAAAATTAAATCCAAGATCCCTGTGAAAACCGAGATACAGCTCATTGATATAAACGGTTGGTATCGCCCAGATATAAGCCTGGCATGCCCGTTGAAAATCGATGGCATCGTAAAGGTTACCAACTGTTTCATTGGTAGGGTAGTCGTTTTTGAATTCGAGATTTGCCAGATATGCTGGTCCTTTCAATGTCTGAATTCCTGCATTGTCAACGCTGGCACTATCAGGCGAATCAATTATTTTGCCCTCTTTATTTTGATTACAGGAAAGGAAGAGCATAGAAAATGCAAAAACCACCAATGTGTTTTTCATCTGTCTTTTTTTTTGTGAAAGTTGTGTTACCATTTCAATTCTGATATTAACTAACATGATTGCGGAATTAATTTTCAAATCGGAAGATGCCGGGCTTGTTTATTATCGTAATGCATTTCATTGATGCAACACCATGTACTACGGGTTTGCCGGTGGGTGTTAATGCGAAAGCCATCCGGCCGGTAAGGATCTGGTGATCTTTCCAGCCGTCAAGTTGCGGCTGGTAGTGCACCAGCGCTTCTTTATAGTTTCTTACCTGGCGGGGCCAGCCGATATCCTGGGTTGCTATAGCTGCGGTTGTTTTAAAGCCGGCTTGTGCACTTATCTGAAATGAATATGTTAACACATAAACAGCCGATACGGCAACAAGCAATTTTCGGGTATGGTTTACTGTGACTAAGGGAATCATAATATTATTTTCGGTTTACAAGCACGATTCTCTATGGAATTCAATTCAGGCTATTCTGAATTTATTTATTGCCAAAAGGGAAAATCGTTTTCCAGTCATTCTTCATATCCACCAGTTTCCAACCATATTTCGGAGCGTCTGTAAGGCCTTTATCCAGTTTGCCGATATGTGAGTTACGGTCATATGCCCATTCACGTGTTGAATCCGTATGGTGAACAATGATTGCCATACGTGGACCCGAACCTGTAGTTGTCCACTGAAGCATCTGGTAATCGCCATCGGAGTTTCCGGCAGCAAAAACGGGCCGTTGACCGATGTGGCGATATATTCCAACAGGCTTACCAGGTCCATCATCCATAAATTCAAACTGAGGCAAGCGTTCAATGGAAGGCACGCTGTCGGAAGCGTCATATTGAACTTTCATCGAACTTCCTACCACCTGGTATGGTGGGATACCATAAGTTTTTTCTGCCCAGGCACGCATGAAATCAATATCACCACCCGAAACAATAAATGTTTTGAAATCTTTTGACCTCATATATTGAAGTAGCTCCAGCATGGGTTTATAAATCATTTCAGTATAAGCCTTTTTTGTGACGGGATGTTTGGCTGTATCTGACCATTCTTTTACCATCCGGTCAAACTCCGAACCGGTCATGCCGGCGGAACTTGCATTAAGAATCGCGATCAGGGATTTCTCACCTCCGCTTAAAGCCTTCATCACGTCTCCCGCAAACAAAGATTTAAACGGTTCCTTGTTTTTCCACTCCGGATGTTGCGGTGCAACCTGCCTGATGCGCTCCATAGAAAATATGAATTGAAAATACAGCGGTTGTTCTGCCCAGAGCGTTCCATCATTATCAAATACGGCAATACGTTCACTGACAGGAATCAGGTCTGCACTTCCGGAACTTGTGACTTTTGTTACATAGTCGATGATACTCTTTTTTGTTTCGCCTTCATTCCAGGAGGGTAGCGGATCAGTTGTTGTAGCAGTGCTTTCTGAAGCGACTGTCGTGGAATCGCTGATTGATTTTTCTTCTGGTGAATTGCAGGAGGAATTGACCACTGCCAGTACTAGACCAGCAGCAACCAATAACTGAATCGATTTTTTCATTGGTGATATATTTTGTTTGTTATTTTGTTTTTTATAAAATTTACCGGTTTTCCGTTGCCACTGAATGCCAGCGCCCGAATTGAATAGTTTAGTTTAATAAATCGCTTTCAGCTATGTTCGGCTATTTTACAGTTGCCGGAATATTTTTTATAATTCTCCTCTGTCTGTTTAAATTTTTGTCATTTCTTTTTACTGAAAAAAATGTACTGATACCCCAGTGAAACCACATTATAGTCGTATCCCGTACTTGTAAAAGCGCCTACATGAAATTGCAGTTTGAGTGAATGTTGTTTTGCAATAGGAGTAGAAAATGTGCCTCCCATCCGCCAGTTGTCCTGCAAATCCCCATAAGGACTATTATCTACAAAAGTTTTTCCACCATTGAACCAGTTTCCATTTACACCGATCCACATTCCGTTTTTAAAATAATAACAGAGATGCGCCTGGAAACTAAATACAGGTTCCTGCTTCTGCACTTTATTGGTTAGAAATGCATTATTGTCGGTATAAAACCATACTCCTCCGTATGCCTCGGCGTATAAATGTTTAAAATGATGTGATATACCGAACTCAGGTTTTATCGCCCAGCGATTGCTGCCGAGATTAATGAGTTTGTCTTTGTGATAAAGTCCTGTAGGTACTGAAAAAACAATGCTCACGCCTGCAATTGTTTTCTGTTCGTATCTGCGGAAATCAGCCGGTTTAAGTGCAGGAGATCCGGAGAAATTGATTCCGAACCTGATGCGCGTGTCGCCGAAACCACTCCTGGCTGCTCCGGTATCTTTCCCGTTAATTGTTGCTTTTCCCACAAGGTTTGAATAGGGTAGTGCGATCTGTACTCTTGCAAGTTTTTTAAACAATCCGAATGTGCGTATATAACCAAGGCCGATATTATGCGCATGAAGCTTAGCGCCTGCAATTGGTTTTGAAGGATCGGTCAGTACATTGCCTGTTGAATAGCCGTATACAAGAGCGACTGCATTTGTTCCTGTTGGCAGGTTGGCGTATACCCGCGGTTCCAGGTCCTGGCATTTCGCAATAGCTGATGTAGTGCAAAACAGAAACGTTAAAAATAATTTAGCCACTCTGAAATCTTTTACGTTGAGCGTTCAACGTTATACGGTAAACGTTTGACTACTTCGGAAAAACAAAAGTCAGAACTCCCCGAAACCCAAAATCTGCTCTTGAAGCAGAAGGTCCTGCTACAGGTATTCTCGGACCTACAGCGATGGAAATTGTTTGCTTGCCCAGTTTTGTAACTCCTGATACGGTCGGATTTATAATTGCACTTGTGTTGCCCGCTTCCCAATTGGAAGTTATTTCTGCGTTGATGCCCAATCCTGCACCACTCTTCCAGTTATGTACAAGAAAAGGTTGCAGAAACATCTGGTTAACGGCATCCCTGTCTTTATCACCTGCAAAAGACCAGATCTGATTCACCAGAAATCCAATGGTAAAACCGCCCTTTGTTTGTTTCAGCAATAATGCTGAAGGACCTACGCCCCATTTTTTTGTAGTAAGGTATTCATTCGTGCCTGTAGGAAAAAGAAAAGCCGGCCCGAGGGCCCAGATGAGCCCATTCTTTGTATTCGTTGGTGCAAAAAATGTGGTCAGCGACATATCGCTTAGCCCTGACTGTTTGGTGTTTTCGCCGGTAACATCATGCTGGGTTATAATCGGCAGGATCATACGCGCGATCATATTCAGTTTTGGAGAAAGCGGAATAGGAACCACCGGTTGAAAGTTCAATGTGTTTTTTGAGCCGTTATGGGTGCCGATTCCATAATCAGTATTATTTTGAAATGGTACACTGATCAGAGAAGCCACAGGATTGGCTAATTTTTTTGCCAGCTCTTCGGCAGATTCAGGTGCTTTCTCCTGCGAATTTGCTATCAGTGGAACAGATAGCGCCAGGGATATTAACCCAACAGCGAATTTATTTTTCTTCTTCATAGCTTCTGTTTGGTTTGATTTTGGGTTACTCCAATTACTCCTATGATACTGTCACTAAGTTTTCAGGTTGTTAAGTTGTAAGTTTTAGGTTTTAAGTTATATCTACTGCCTACTGCCTGCTGCCTTTTCACCACATAGGCACAAAGAACACATAGGAAGAAACACATAGAATATTGTATCTACTATTCACTACCCACTGGCTGTTCCCCGCCTTCCGTCGGGCAAGCTTTTGCCTTTTGCCTGAAAGAGAAACAGTAACAGAAAACAGAAACAGCGAAGAACGCTTTGGCTTCAAATCTCCAAACGTGGCTGTTTCCTGCTGCCTGCTGCCTGCTGCCTACTGCCTTTTCGCCACATAGGCACAAAGAACACATAGGAAGAAACACATAGAATGCTGTATCTACTATTCACTACCCACTGGCTGTTCCTTTTGCCTCTTGCTTTTTGCCTCCTGTATTCCCCCACATAGTTCGAAAACCTGCCCTGCAATGTTGTTTGCAGGACAGGTTACGAATTGTTCAGAACTGATTACTTTTTCTTTCTGGCAGGTGGAGAAGCAGCCGGTGCGGTAGATTTTTGTTTTTGCAATTCTGCCGCCTTTACTTCGTCCAAAACTTCCCTTAGGATTGTCGTAGGGTTAAAACTTGGAGGGAAAGAACGTGGTGGATATGCTTTGAAAGTCATTGCAAATTCGACTACGTCATTGATCTGACCATAAACACTGCCGACATGATTCATGATCCAGTCCCAATATGTATTTGAGGTTATATCCGCTCTTTCATACGGATCCTGAAACAGATTGAATATTTTCTGCAACCTCAATTCTGTAAACGGCTCCGCCCACACCCCCATAGTTCCCTGCAGACGCTGTTCCGCATAAACATATTTGTAATCACCAAGTCTGTAACCAACCAGCAGACCATCGTCATCAGAATAGAAGAAATTATTCCTTGCACTTTTTGTCCCGTTATTATTGCCGGCTGTACCGGAAACGGTACGTAGAAAACCAGATTGATCGTAGCCATCAAGATGGATTTTATAAGTTTTTCCATTGGCAACATATCCGGTAAGAAGTTTAGTTTTTATATCAGGTTCTCCTGCAATTGCGGCCAACGTTGGCAGCCAATCGTTATGGCTCATCAGTTCGTTAGTTACCGTACCGGGTTTGATAACACCTGGCCAGCGTACAACACAGGGTACACGAAAAGCACCTTCCCAATTGGTGTTTTTTTCTGATCTGAAGGAAGTCATAGCACCATCGGGCCAGGTATTCATGTGTGGTCCATTGTCAGTGGAGTAAACAACAATAGTATTGTTTGCAATACCCAAATCGTCGAGCACCTTAAGTATTGAACCGATTGTTTCATCATGTTCAATCATTCCATCATTATATTCACTATCGCCATGGGTGTATCTTCCACGATGTTCTTTTCTCACGTGCGTACGCAAATGCATACGGGTGCCATTAAACCAGGCAAAAAATGGTTTGCCGGCTGCATGTTGACGTTTAATAAAATCAATTGTCGCTGCAGATGTTTCATCGTCTACCGTTTCCATTCTTTTTTTGGTAAGTGGTCCGGTATCTTCGATTTTCTGCTTGCCGATTTTCCCAAAACGTGGATCTACAGTAGGGTCATCCGTAGTGGAAGCGGTACATTTAAGTACACCCCTGGGACCATATTTTGCAAGATATGCAGGGTCTTTCGGATAGTCAGGAAGCTCGGGCTCCTCTTCTGCATTCAGGTGATACAAATTGCCAAAGAACTCATCAAATCCATTTACAGTAGGAAGATTTTCATTGCGATCACCTAAGTGATTTTTACCAAACTGACCGGTTGCGTAACCAAGATTTTTCAGAATGCCGGCGATAGATGGATCAAGTTGACTCATTCCCATCGGTGCGCCTGGATAGCCGACTTTGGTTAATCCTGTGCGTATTCCATGCTGCCCTGTGATAAATGCTGCACGGCCCGCTGTGCAACTCTGCTCACCATAATAATGCAGAAAACGAATTCCCTCTTTAGCGATCCGGTCTATATTAGGTGTTTCATACCCCATCAGGCCATCGCTGTATGCGCTTACATTTGTGATGCCGATATCATCACCCCATAAGATCAAAATATTGGGCTTTGATGTTTGAGCAGCCAGAGGAGGCGCTGCCATTGCCATCCATAAAAAAAACTGGACAGCCTTCTTAAATCGATTTGATGAAAATTTTCTGTTCATAAACTTCTGTTTTGATATTGAGGAATTCCTAATTAACAATCAATCGCTGAAAATGCGGCAAGTGTCGTTTGCGATTTATCCGTCATTCAGGTTTAAGCCGGTGATTTATTTTTTTTCATGATTGGTTTAAAAATTATTTCATCCAGGTAGAACCGAATACCAGATAATATGCCCAATTATCCGGGCCACGTGCGATATCAACACCCATTCTTAGTTTGAATTTTCTTGCGAGCAGGTAACGAAAGCCTGCACCATAACTATATATCGTTTCTGCGTCCCCAAACTCACTGTAATCATTAAACGCTTTTCCAAGTCCGCCAAAACCTAGCAAACTCCATCTTCGTACAAAATCCCAGCGTTGTTCTGTTTCAACAAGTAAATTCACTTTACCCTGGTAGCGTACGGCAGGAATTCCACGCATACTGATATAGGGCAGTAAATAAAAAGGGGCATCACCAAACATTTGCTGGTAATCGAAACGAAGTCCACTGATCCAGTGCTTTCCGGTCTGCGGCTTATTCATCAGCCGCAGATACCAGTACATATAGCTATTCAGTCGCTGGTAATCATAATCACTCCCAAGGAATTCTTCACTGAAATTGAGATGCGCATGAATTTTAATTCCGTGATCTGGAGTGAAAATATTATCGCGTTTATCATATTCTCCTACTATGCCTATTTCGCTGATATTGCTATTAATTTCTTTGTCTTTTACAAAATCAGGAACACTGTCGCCATTCGCCATTTTCAATTTCACATTCACAAAGAGGTACTGTATCCCAATCAGCCAGGCCGGATTATGAAATTGTTTTGCAAGGTATCCATACACCGGAATCACCTTTCCATTAAACAGGAATTCTTTCTCGCCCTGATTGGAGATAGTCCTGTAAAACGATAGATTGACATTTGCGTAGGCAGCTCCGATCTTATATCGCAGCCGGTATTTGGGAATACTGGCCGACCGGCCACCACCAACAAACCAGGTTTTATTCAATGTATATGCTGCAGCTGCCGCCGTAATATCAGGAGGCAGGGGTGTCGACTTTCCTTCAGTGATCAGCGGTTTTCTTTTTTTCAGAAAAACCGGTGCAAGTCCGATCCCAAAACCACCCAGAGCAGGTTCGGTAATAATGATGGGAACCGGTACAAATCCATTGGCATCAATGATCCAGTCGCTCAGGTCCAGCCTGCGATCCAGTGAATCCTTCAGGTTGATTTTCTTTTTATGCTGCCCCATCGCCTGAATACCTATTGCAATTAACATAACGGAAAGGAATAGGCGCTTTTTAGTTGACTTCATAATTATTGCTTTGTTCTGTTTTCGGGGTACTAGTTAACTTTTTTTTAAAAACCAAGGAAACGGTAATTAATGAAAAACAGTAGGGAATAGCGGCCACCCCGCTTACTGAGTAAATTCGATTCGCAATGCAATTGTCTTACTGCCAGATCCATCTCCTGTTTCTTTTAAGTCTGTAGTTATCGCTGTGTTTTGCAATGAGCTGTTTTTGATTTCAGTGAATCTAGGAATACCCTCGTCTGGTAATTGGCGGATCTACTTTTTGAAGGAGTTCCGATTTTATCTGGAGTTCAAGAACCTGGTCTGCAACTATTTTTTTCAACCTTCTATTTTCTTCACGAACTGTATTTAATTCAGATTCCATCTGGCTGAAATTTTCCTGCCACTGGGGAAGGCCATTCTTATAAGTATTCCTCCACCGTAGCAGCACGCTATGAGCAATACCATATTTCTGCCTTGTTACCGCGATGCCTTTTTCAGCCGCTTCCTGAATGATGCGCAGTTTTTCTTCGAGCGGGAATGATCTTCTGTGTTTAGCCACCCGGTATAGTTTTATGTTTTGGAGTATTCACTTCCGTCATAATCTCTTTGGTTATTTTTGTATTGCACCAGGCGGAAACCCGGCAAGGATTTTTGCTATGGCTGCCGGAATCTGTTCATCGGGTTTACTCAGGGGCTTGTCAATCTCACGGTTACCCGTACCCTGCCAAACCAGTTTTTTCGCTGATGCGTCAACGATATCGATAATTAGGGAGCCATCTTTATAATGCTGAACATCATAGCTCGTATTAGCCGAAACACCCATTCCTGTTCCCCACATATAAGGCCGGTAAACACCGCCATAGCCGTAGTAATTGGTATTGGAGGAAACAGAAACCCTGTCTCTGAAAATCGCAATCGTATTTACACGGAGATCAGCATCTGTTATAACGGCATTGAGTAACCGGTCTTTGTTAAGCGGACTCAGGGCAGTTAGACTGCTGTCAGAATTATACAATCCAAATGTTTTGAAGTTGGTGAATGTGGCAGACATGTCGTAGTCAGTAAATACCTTTAATGTGGGGCCGCAGGCGTTGAAAATAAGCAGTATATGGCCCGGTAAGAATATGCTTTGCATTTTTTTCATAACTGCATTTTTTTGTGCTCTACTGATTAAATGCGCTACTTAAGTCAGACGATTATCCGGTGCCTGCAATAACACCGTTCTGAAAAGCGGTCAAATGCAACTTTTGCAGAAACCTGTACAGGCTTTTGGCTACTAATTAAGTGGATTGCCCCCGACAGAAATCCTGCCCGGTAGTGGTTTTTTGCGACTGGCTCTTAATATCAGATCAAGGGGTGATCTGTGGTTTTCAAAAGAATTGCTGAAAATTAATGCAGGCATTAATATAAGTAACTCCTGCGCTTAATTAAGACACTTTTCAAACCGTCAACACGCCAAAAACTGGCAAAAGAATTTATAAATAATTTCTGTAACAAAATAATTTCGCAGATGGATTCATAAACATTTGATTATTAACGAATAACGCCGAAAGCACTCTTGTTGCCTGTTCTTCTGGTCTCAATTTTATATCGGGGCGGGTTGCCTGAAAACCGGAGGTCAGGTGTTAATGTTAAGACAGTGACCTTAAATAAGCAAACATTTTTTCTCAGTCTGCCTGTTCTCCGGCGATATTATAAGCCTGCATCAGTTTGGAAAGAGAAATGAGCGTTTGCACATTTAATTTTTCGAAAATCCTTCTCTTATAAGTATTACCGGTTGTATATTGAATATTCAGAATTTTACATACTTCAGGCAAAGATTTTCCCGAATACAGGAGATTAGCTATTTCCAGTTCCCGGTCTGAAAGACAGGAGAATGGATTTTGCACTGTTTTGGAAGTCTTGTTTTCCAGGATTATCTCGGACAATTTCGTACTTATGTATTTTTTGTTGTCGAGTACAGTTCGGACGGCATTTAGAATTTCTGTTTTCTGTGCGGTCTTCTGCAGAAAGCCACTTGCACCCATATTAATACAACGCATTCCATATACTTCTTCCTTATGCATAGTAAGAACAAGGGTTTTTGATAGCGGAGTAACTCTTAAAATCCATTGTAGCAGTCCTGAAAAGTCGGTGTTAGGGAGATTGATGTCAAGGAGGATCAGGTCATATTTGGTTTTTTTGATTTTTGCCGCCGCCTCTGTTTCGTTTTCGGCTTCATCAAAATCGCCAACCTCAAAATGATCCTTCAGGAGTGATTTAATTCCTGCCCTTACAATACTATGGTCGTCTATATGGAGTATTGATATCACTTTCCATTTTTTGCTGTGACACTGACAGACGCAAAATAACCAATTCCGCCAATGGATGTTCAAAATTACTCAGCAATACATACAGAGAAAGGCTTCAGAATAATTTCACTGCCACATCCGGCTGTTGAATTAATGACAACGCGGACATTAAGAAGGCTGCTGAAAAAAAGTACAAATTTATATCCATGACCCTTTTCTTCCCAGTTAAATTCATTCAGATTTATACCTAAAGCCTGTCTTTTTATTATCCTTTCAGCAACCGTTCCAGGCATGCCACCACCCTGATCTATAACCGAAATTTCTGCAAGGTTGGAGTTGATTTTCAGCCTGACCCGGATATCCGAATTCAAGGAGTATTTGTTTGCATTGTCGATCAAATTTCTTAGAATAATTTTAAGCAAATGCCTATCAGTGATTATTATGACTGCCGGGTCAATATCAATCCTAAGTCTATTACCGCGTGCAGTTAGTAAGGACGTGAAAAATTCATTCAGTTCATTTAACAGTATAAAAACGCTCGTGTGCCTGAGTTCAGGCTTGAAATTTTTTCCGGTTGCGCTGATCCATGATCCGAAATCTTCCACAAAGCCATATACATTTACCGAAGTTTTTTTCAGTTCACGGCTGAGCTGATTTATCGACTGATCCTGGTATTTCTTTGATTGCATTTCAAGCTGGTCAGTCGCATCTCCGAAAAACCGCAGGGGGGACTGGAGGTCATGTGCAAGAATCATTGCCAGATTCTCCATGAACTTCCCATTGTGTACAATTTCCTCTTTCGAATCTTCCAGTTCCTTTACGGTTTGTTCAAGGCTGTCAATTAAAATTTCCTGTTCCTTTGTGCGCATTCTAACTTCTTCTTCGAGTTTTCTTTTTTGCGTAACAAGCATGTGTAACCGCCACCTCATCGCATAAAACAACAGGGTGAAAATTGCCAATGCGGCTGTTAAATAGAAAGGAACAGTTTTGAACCAG